>JARRPY010000357.1:0-3422 GCA_037382425.1 Deltaproteobacteria bacterium | reverse complement strand
ATTAGGAAACAGCCTATACATGGCCTGGAGCACAAGCAGCTTGTCATATACGTCTCCTCCCAGCACGCCGATGGCCCGGATACCCGGTTTCCCCTTTCTCCGGCTTTCGGTGTCCAATTGTCTCAACTGCCGTGCCAATCGCCTCAGATAATCGAACTGGCTGTTCCCCTCGGGCCGTTCAACGGTTTCTTTCCTTGTATCGCTCTGACGCGTTTCCTGGGTGGTTGCAGTGGGGTTCCCGGATGTCGTAGGCTCGGGTAGGGCCCCGTCCAGCCCCCGCATATAGCTGAAGGGATAAACCCATTCGTGAATCTTGCTTTCCTCGATCTTCTTCCGTGGGAACTCATGCTCATAACGGGCCTTTATTTTTCGAACAAAGGTCTCGGGTAGGCTCCTGCCGTAAAACGTATCCCATTCTGAAATCAACGCGACGGATGCCGGTTCCTGCCAGTCGTCGGAGTCTAGGGCCTCCTCCGGTACCGGATCAGCATCCCTCAAACGCAGTTCCTCCAACAGGGCATCGATCAGGGCCCCGTCCGTCCCGATGGTCCGAATAAAGCAATTTCCACGCGAGAAACACCAATCCCTGAATAGAGCCTCCTTATCCGCGCCGAATTCGGCCGTTGACCCCCAGGAATACATGTCAAAATATACGGGCCATTTCCCTCGTCCACAATTCGAAGACACCTCGTCGAACATGGCTTTCGGATTTCCGAATTCGGCTGTTGCCCCGCAGGGATACATGTAAAAATCAGAGGACACCTCATCGAACATGGCCTTCAGATTTCTGGAACCAGCCGGTCCAAGGACCTTAAGGATGAGCTGCGGGCGGTTTAAGGCGGATGATTTTTGACAGACCGCCTCCTCCAGTATATGCATCAACTGGCCTAACCGCATCAATGGCTCGGGGAAAAAATTGTCATCATTGAGCCATAACACCAGGATCTTCTTTGGGGCATCGGGCTCATCTTCGGACGTGCGTTCAAACCACTCATAAGGGATCACCTTCGGTCCCCCGACAGGTTCCAATGGGTCCTTCAGACTGCCCAAATGGAGTTCATCTTCCGGCACATACTTAAGACGTCCCAGGGCCGACAGGGCAGCATATCGATATCGGGTCCGCGTTTCAGCCTCTTCGGCATAGGGCCCGCCGAACACCATAACGCCCAAAACGACAATTTCTTTTGCTCCTTTATTCACGATCTGTTGGGCAAACGCATCTATTTGCTGTCCTTGGCAGACCTTGGTCTCGGGATATGCTTTTTCATGTCGTGCAATGGCTTCAAACGGATCCTGCCAGAGCCGTGCCTGGATATTCTCCCCTTCTAATGCGGCCTCTTTCACGTGCAACGACTGCTTCGGCCGTGAGGGGTGAAAGGAGATTTGAGACACAAACCCCAGCCCCAACAGCAGGGCGATGGCCACGATGCTTCCCGATACGGGCAACCCGGATAGGGATTTATCTTCTCGGCTCATTGTTTCGTACCTCCCTTATGACCCCGGAAGACTACCGCAGCCATCCTATCGGTTCGACCGCGCATGGGGGTTAAATGCGTCAAAAGCAAACTCGCTCTTGACGGTTTTCGGTCGGAAGCATGGTACCTCATGGGAACGCATTTTCTGGGCATTATATGATCCAAACCGCTTGTCGGAGAGGCCGGGGTATTTGAGCCCAAAATCGACATAAATCCCTCAAAAATCACTCTCACAATAGGGCGCACGGGGCGCCGGAGGCCGCTGACGATGTCGGGGATCAAGGGCGTTGGATGTCAATGATAAGTGAGATCGAGATTCAGGATGAGGACCCTATCCAACCTTTGAATTCGCCTCGGAGACTCTCTCCCGACAGGAAGCAAAGCCCCTGTCAGGAGTTCAATAGGCCCATTTTCAAGTGTTCGTTCATGATGGAACTTCTGGGAAAAGGGTTCGAGGTTCGACCGTTCAAACTCGAGAGGTTGAGAACTGCAGCGGACGAATATTTGTGCTGTTTCGTTTCGGATTTTGCGCTGGGACGTTCTTCACTGGGCTTTGGGGGGTGGAGCGGTCTTTCCAGACAAAAACGCCTTCGGGATATAGGAGCCCAAAGGCGTCTTGTATGGATCGAGGCACACTGAACCGCCATCTCACCTGTGACATGTGGGACATGGTGTCTTGCCTTAGGTTTATGGGGATTTGCCTTTTTTCTATCTTGATTGCTGTGATCAATCTTATACCCAATCGGGACCCACAAGTCAACAGATTTCTATCATTCGGAGGATGTGTTCTTGCGGAAAGGAAAACGCAACAGCCCGGGCTACGGACTTGACTAAAAATGGGGTTTAAAAGAGGAGGGAATAGGGCATCCACCCCATTTTCGCGATTTTGCTACGCTTGTAGCATGGTCACTACGGATCCATATGGCCTGATGAATATTTCAAAGGAGGAGGTATGTCTGACATACCCACTGTCCCTTTTGGACCGGACGGTCCTCCAGTCACCCGGATCGGTCTTGGAGGAGAAGGTGTTCTGCGGACCAGAAACCGGGATATGGAGGCCCGGAACGTCATCCATGAAGCGATTTCGCAGAACATCACTTACTTTGACACCGCGCCTGCCTATGAGAACAGCCAGTCCTATCTGGGTTCGGTCTGGGCCGAACGGCCGGAGCTGCGAAACACGGTTTTTCAAACCAGCAAATCCGCGGCGAGGACGGCTGAACCGGCCATGGCCGACTTAAAAAACAGCCTGACCCTTTTGCATACGGATCGTCTCGATCTCTGGCAGATACATGATCTGCGGACCTGGGAGGACATCCGACAGATGGAAGAGCGGGGCGGAGCCTTGGCGGCCTTTGTCCAGGCCAAGAAAGAAGGCATGGTCCGGCATATCGGGGTCACCGGCCATCACGATCCCGAGGTGCTATCACATGCAGTCAGTCACTGGTCCCTGGATTCAGTGCTCCTGCCGGTGAATCCCGCAGAGACCGTCTTGGGCGGCTTCCTGGACGGCGTGGTGCCCGCAGCCAAGGCCAACCAAATGACGGTGATCGGCATGAAGTGTCTGGGCGGAGGGCTATTCATACAACCGGAAAACGGCGTCACCGCCGGCATGTTGATCCGTTATGCCCTGAACTGCCCGGTGGATTTGGTCATCGTGGGCTGTTCTTCTCCTGATCAGGTCAGACAAGCGGTGGCCGCCGCCACCCATGGCGGGGATGGGGATGCCCGAGTCCATCGGCTCGAAGCGGCCTTCAGGCCTTATGCCCCCAGGCTGGCCTATTACCGCGGGCGGGTTTGAGACTGCATCTGGGTTCGCTTTTTTAATAACCCATTGTGGGTGCGCCTCACAGGAGAGGCATCGGATTCAGGTAAGCACTGAGTCGAGGCGTTTTTGAGGATCGCTTTTCCATTGGGTCCGATTTCAACCGGGCCTATAAAGTCCGT
>JARRPY010000356.1:0-3444 GCA_037382425.1 Deltaproteobacteria bacterium | reverse complement strand
TAACCCATGTTCCGGACTTAAGGCGTAAAAACTAATGATAGCAAATACTTACGTTTTTGTTTTCTGCGACTACACACATTGGAACACTCATTGTTGCGGGTCTATGGCGATCTGCGGCAGTGAAAGTCTTTGCAGCAGAGCTGTTGTGCTTTCCGGTAGCTTGGCTGCTTTTTTGAGGATATAACCGCTTCTGGAGTCCTCAAGCGTTGCGATGTCAATATCTTTGAACGGAGCATAGAGCTCCCTGGAGTTTAGATAATCCTTCTCACCTGTCGATTTTCGTTGGTTGGCAAGATATCGGTTAATGAAATAAGCCAGGATACAGATTGTGTAAACCGCTTTCACGTGCGCATCGGTATTTACAAAGAAAGGCCGCAGCTTCAGGAATGATTTCACATTTTTGAAAACATCCTCGATTTTTGTTTTTTCCCGATAGGCCTTGATAATGGATTGCGGCTTTACTTTGAAACCACGGCCCTGCTTTTCAATATGGTTGGTGATGAAAACACACACACCGTCTAAAAGCTTGTCGGCTTCGATGACATCAGTTTTTTTGTTTATTTTCACTTGGAAGCTTTTGACATCCTTGACGGTACCGTTTTTTAATTTCCTCTGAACGATCAGAGGGTTGAGTACAGGGGGATCGAAGTATTTCCTGATTTTGAGCCTCTTGAGTTCTTTGATTATGCGGCTCTTGGTGGCCTCAAAATCCCTGTCTCTTCGGGCTGTCTTGAGATCCTTGTTCTCCTTTTTGAGGTAGTTTAAAAAGAGAGATATTTTCTCATCACGATTTGTTCGGTCCTCTCTGAAAAACGTGGGATTAAAACCAAGAACATAACGCTTGTTATCTATCATCCCAGCGTCTTTAAAGTACAGCTGGTCATCGTACGTCTTAAATCCAGCTGGCAGTGGCTCATCCTCAGCCACCAGTTCTTTGAAAGGCTCGAGGCTGACCCCACAGCCGGGGATCTGGTTCCTGTCAAGGGCTGAGATGTATTTCATTTGTGCATCTTCGATCAGACTCGCGTTATCGTCAGAAATGATGCCCCTGTCGAAAACCAGGGTGACGTTTTTTTGGCCTAAACCAAACCGGGTCTTACAGACATTGATATTTGTTTTGAGCGTTTTGACCTCAGCGGTATTGCCGGGAAATACATCCCACTTGAAGGGATACCCCTCATCGTTAATGAGGACCCCGAGTAAGACCTGTCGCCTGCCATGACATTCCGCCTTCCCTTTACCGAAGGCTGAAAGATTACATTTGTACCCGACGAAATAGGTGGTAGACAGATCGTAGTTCACAAAATCAAACGATTCGGGGTTACCGCTGTAAATCCTTTTGAAAAGGTAATTCTCTATAGAGACTTTGTTCTTATGGATCTTGTCCAGTTCATAATAAATCTTGTCATCGTTCAGGCCTGAGAGGTCAATGCCAAGCACTTCTTTTAAGGCGGTCTTTTCGACCCACATGGGAACGGAATAATGAGAGCAGGGATCGGTACATCTGTTGATCGTCAAAATCCTGGCCATGGTGTTCGTAGGAAGGGCACTGTCGGTGACGGCATAAGTAAATGCCCCGTCCAGTTGCCACTGATCCCACAGTGCATTGACCACAGCGATGTCGAGATAGCTCCTAGTTTCCTGGACTACAATGTCCTTGATTCTGGTAACCACTTGGTCTTCGCTCTGAACGACCTCCAAGATCAATCTGATCTGTTCAGCCTGTTCATCTGTCAGCTTTCCAAGCCGCCAAATAATCCGTTTTCTTACGGTTTTGCCGTCCCGGTAAGATTCGGCAACGACGTAAGACTTATATTTTTGCCTCTTATATGTGGAGGTGCTGTAGCCCAGATGCATGATATACTCTCAAATAATTCTGTGACTACATTACCATTTAACATCACACTTGTCAACCCCTTTTTATAGGCCATTTTGAGGGATAAAGCCATTTTTAATATATTTTTTATGTGACTACACTTTTGAACATGCATCCCCAAAACGCTTTAAAATAGAGGTCTCGTCAAAACCTTTCCGGAATAGGGGTTATATGAAATTCTTGAACCATGGCCCGCTCAGCTTGGGTTTTCCGACCAGCTGTGGGACGAACTTATCCAAAAGATAGATAAACGGAATGCAGGTCGCCAGGCTCAGTACGGTCATCAAACAACCCACCCAGAAGACGGTGAGCCCGGAACCGGATAAGGTCTCCAACACCCATTTGGCGACCGGGCCATTGATATAGTGATAGAAGACGCCGTTGAGGCACATGAGGATCAGGGTGTTTTGCCCCATCCAGACCACGGTCTTTTGGGAGGGAGTGAGCTTGGCAAGGAACAGGATCAAGAAAGACCCTGCGACGGCGGAAACAGGAAACCAGAGGAAATTTCCATGGGAAGCGAATATGATGACCACGGCATCATACACACTGAAATTGAAAGGACCGGTGTTCAATCTGAATGTAAACAGGACAATGAGAAAGGTGACGATCGCACCCGGCACCAATATCTTCAGAGAGACCTTCCCTATGAGAAATTTCTTGCGCCTGAGATAGATGCCCAACAAATAAAATGCATACATGGTAATGGCTTCATGGATAAAGAGATAATTCCATCCGATGACCCTCCCTTTCAACGGGTTAACAATATCCAGTTTCAAATTAAGCCAGTATCCCACCACATAAAATATGAGGGCACCGATCAGGATCCTCGAATTGGACTTTAAAAAACGGAACGCACCGTAATGGAGCAGCTCGACGGTAAACAACATCAGAATAAACCAGGAAGGCACACAAAAAATGGGTATCCCGAAAAGCGTATTGAGCAACCCCGTCAAATATCCGTCAACCGTGGGCAGTTTGATGTTAACGAATTCCCCGTGAAAGAAAATGGGGAGAACCATGAATATTCCGGTAAAAAACAGAAAAGGGAGAAGGCGTGAAATAAAGCGGTGTTTTAAATATTTTCCGAAAGAAAACTCGATGTCACTTTCCTTGACCACATAGCCGGCCAAAACAAAAAAGACCACCATGTGAAATGAATATACGAATTTGTATTGAATCGCTCCGGCCGGGTTTTTCAGGAGCATGAAGCGCTCGATAAAATGGCCGTAAAAGACCAGGGCCATGGCATAGAACCGCGCCACGTCAATTGCCCGGATTCTTCCTTTTCCCATTTCCGTTTCAGTACTCATAAGCCGAATTCCTCCTCATACCTGTCCTTGATTTGCCGGAAGCATCGAAATGGCCCCCCGAACGGCTGCCGCCCGGTCCAGTTTGTGCCGGATCACCGCCAGGATCTCCTGAAACACATCCTCCGTATCCTCCGGATCACGAACGATACGTGCGACCGTCCTGATCATCTGATTCTCTATGGGCCTGAGTAGCCGCTCATAGAGACCATCGGCTGTCATCGCCGGCACCTCCGCGGCACAGGATGTAATGCCTTT
>JARRPY010000355.1:0-3450 GCA_037382425.1 Deltaproteobacteria bacterium | reverse complement strand
GCCCCGCTCCCCGGATAATAGGGGTACTGGTGGGTGGAATAGTACAAGACCGTGGGGTCTTCTTCAAAGGTGTGCTGGGTACCGTTTCCGTGGTGGAGATCCCAATCCACCACCAGAACGCGCTCGAGACCATGGATTTCCTGAGCATAGCGCGCCCCCACCGCCACGTTGTTGAAGAGGCAAAACCCCATGGCCCGCCCCGTCTCCGCATGGTGCCCCGGCGGCCGCACCAGTGCAAAGGCATTGTCCAGATCCCCCGCCACCACGGCTGAAATGGCCTCACACAACCCACCGGCCGCGCGAACGGCCGCCTCATAGGACCCTCGGGACGTGGCCGTATCCGGATCCAGGGCCGTATGGCCTTTACCCGCGGTCGCAGCCACTCGATCCACATAGTCAGAAGAATGAACTCGCAGCAAATCTTCCCTATTGCAGGGTTGAGCAACCACCCATTCAAAGAAATCCGCCATGCCCTCCTCATTGAGCATGGCATAAATGGACTCCAGGCGCTTCGGGCTTTCCGGGTGAAACGAGCCCGGATTGTGATCCAAGTATCTCTCATCCTTCACGATGCCGGTTTTACGCATAGGGGTAAGACCTCCATATCAGAAAATCAGCACCAGCGGTAGAACTGGTGGTATCCTGTAGATCCTGTCAAATATGTCTTTTTATTCTCGCGGGAAACGTCGGCTCAAGGGATTAACTCACGCTACTTGTTAATGGTTGCTGGTTATTGGGCTTGCTGACACCTTAAACCTGACACCCCTGGCCCAGACCGGGTATGTTAGGCTACGCCCTCGTCCAAATGGCGGGCACATGCTGGAGATTCCACTTTCCGATTCCGCCTTTTGTCGCACCAGGACGGGCTGAAACTCTCACACCTCTTCCCTCACAGCCACCATCACCTTGTACAATGCAGTGATCACCAGCATCCCCAGGCAGTACACACCCAGGGAGAGGACCAACTCCACCCATGACGGCGGATACTCCATGATCCTTCCGAAAACATTGGGAATAAAAGCCGCCGGCACGAGGATAAAGCCCTTGTCTATCCACAGACCGATCAGTGCGATAAAAGACGCAACCACCAGCCGGGGCCGGTGTCTCCTGGTGGCCGGCATCGCCAGGAGCCCGATGGCCGCCAGCAAGGCCAGGTTCATGACCCAGGTCCACGGCACGAGGGCCGAGTTTCCGTCTATACCCAAGAAGAGGTATTGGAAGGTCTCCATGTATTCCGGCACGCGGGAATAGAAGGCCGTGTAATACTCCACCCCCAGGAAGAAGGCATCGATGATCAGGGCATAGAGCAGAATGGTCACCATCTTCTGAAGTGCGCTCTCCTGGACCTCAAAATCCGCCACCCGACTGAGCAGCGAACAGAGAATGATAAGAAGAGCCATGCCGGCTGCAAAAGCCGTTACCAGGAAGCGAGGCGCCATGATGGCCGTCATCCAGAATCCCCTGCCCGGGGTCCCCGCATAGATAAAGGCCGTCACCGTGTGCATGACCGCGGCCCAGGGAATGGAGAGATAGATTAATCCCTTCACCCACCCCGGGGGCGGCACCCCTCTTTTTTCAGCGCCGAGCGCCGTCCACCCGATGATCAGATTGAGGATCAAAAAACCCGGAGGAAAAACCGTGTCATAAAAAAGCATGGACCAGGGCGTTGGGTTCAATGGGACTTTGAGGATGCGCATCGGCATGCCCACATCCGAAAAGATAAACAACAGACTCATGAGGAGTGCGCCCACTGCCAGGAATTGTGTCAGGATGATGATCTGTCCGAACGCCTTGAAATTGTGCAGATAGAGGGGAAGCACCACCATGAGTACGGAAGCGGCCTCGCCCACCAGAAAGGTAAACTGGGAGATATAAAAGCCCCAGGATACATTCCGGCTCATGCCGGTGACCCACAGCCCTTCCCTCAGTTGATAGAGATAGGCCAAGAAACCGATCCCGATGCCCACACCCAGGACGATCACCCAGGTCCAGTAGGCTTTTCCGCCGTGAAGCGCCTTTTCAATCATGATAGTCCCGTAAAAAGTACCTTTTCGCGCTGAGGTGCAGGGACGCAGAGCAAAAATATATTAATTCTACAAAATATAATAGACCGATGGACCGGTGCCCAGATCGGATTTTCGCCTCACGTGGGAATGTCCTGCCAAAATTTTGCAGACCTCTGAATCCGGATTGCTTAAATCTCCGAACGTCAAGACCCCTTCTTTACAAGTTTCTACACAGGCGGGCATTTTCCCCACTTCAAGACGTTCCTGGCAGAAATTACACTTTTCCACCACGCCTTTCATCCGGGTCGGATAATCGGGATTGATCTTATGGATGAAAGGCCGGGGGTCCCGGAAATTGAAACTGCGAGATCCATAGGGACACGCCGCCATACAGAACCGGCAGCCGATACAACGGTGGTAGTCCATCATGACAATCCCGTCTTCTTGCCGTTTAAAGGTGGCCTGGGTGGGGCAGACCCGGACGCACGGGGGATCCTCACAATGGTTGCACAGCACAAGAAACGCACCCTTGATGGACGTCCCGGCCACAAGACCGCGGGACTGATCCGGAAAGGCGTTTTCATAAGGCTCCAAAAAAAGCCATTTCACCGCATGCTCGGCCTGAGGCATATACGGGACATTGTGAACCGCATGACAAGCCTTGATGCAATCCCCGGCGCAGTCCTCCCTGCAGCGCCGCATGTCCACCACCATACCCCATCGCTTCGCCTTGAGGGCCTTGGGCCCGGGGGACATCCGGCCCTTCAACTCGAATCCCCGACCCGTCCCCGGCAAACCCATTGCCGACAGCAGAGCGGCCACCGCGGTTTTCAGAAATCTCCGCCGGTTCAAGGTCATGACGTACTCCGCTTTTGCAGGTCGTCAGATGCCTCTTTCCTACTGATTTCCGATTTCTGATTTCCGACTGCTGTCACTTCAGGCGCCACGTGGCATTCCCAGCACGGCGGCGACACATCGTTATAATCATGGCACCTAGTGCAAAATCGGTCCCTGGATTTATGACACCCCATGCAGGTCTTGTGCAGGTTCATTTCAAAACGTCTTCCGTCCGTGGAGGTATAGACGAACAGATGGTCCCGGACCACGGCCGTTCGCCAGGCATGCAACAGGCGCATATGGTCCGTCCGCATGTACGCTGCCGATTCGACGCACTTTTTTTCTCCCACAGGGAGTTCCAGTTCGGGAAAAGGCGCATGGCGTCCCAGGGCGTGCCAGTAAAAGGGAAACCCGATCGCAGCCGCAAAAAACATGATTCCCGCAATGACCCAGCCCCGGTTAAACATCAAGCCCCCTCCCCTTCTCCCGGAGGCGTCTCATTTCGTGACGCAGCGGGCAGAGCCTCTCCCCTGATATCTGATATCCGCTCTGTCTCCCCATCCATGATGAGGGCGTTGGCCAGGAGTTCGTGGACCCCGGTGACGCC
>JARRPY010000354.1:0-3451 GCA_037382425.1 Deltaproteobacteria bacterium | reverse complement strand
GGCCGCCGAAGCGGCGGGCGTGGATGCGGTGAACGTGACCGGCGGTTGGCATGAGACCAACGTGCCGCAGCTCACGGCCAATGTGCCGGCCGGCGGATTCGTCTATCTGGCCCGGGGGATCAAGGAGGCGGTGAGTGTTCCGGTCTTCGCATCCAATCGCCTGGGAGACCCCTATGTGGCGGAACGGGCGCTTCGGTCGGGATCGTGTGACATGATCTGCTGGGGCAGGCCGCTCCTGGCCGATCCGCATCTGCCCCGGAAGGTCCGTGACGGGCGGCTGGGGGAAATCATTCCGTGCATCTCCTGCAACCAGGGCTGCTTTGACGCCATTTTTTCCGGGACCCCGGTCACCTGCATCCTCAATCCCATGACCGGCAGCGAAGGGTATTACCGTGTGGAAAAAACCGCCACCCCCAAACGGATTCTGGTGGCGGGAGGCGGCCCCGGGGGCATGGAGTTTGCCATCATGGCCGCACAAAGAGGTCACCGGATCACCCTCTTTGAGAAACAGGACCGTCTCGGGGGCCAGGTCAACCTGGCCGCCGTACCCCCGGGTAAACAGGAACTGT
This sequence comes from Deltaproteobacteria bacterium, assembly GCA_037382425.1. Classification (GTDB taxonomy): domain Bacteria; phylum Desulfobacterota; class DSM-4660; order Desulfatiglandales; family Desulfatiglandaceae; genus JAIPDZ01. Next base: position 2,882 of record JARRPY010000354.1, on the reverse strand, counting down.
TGCGGCTCGTCTCGAGCATGAAGGACCGCCGGGATCTTTTGGGCGTGGAGGTCGTGCTGAACACGGTCCTGACGCCGGAGAGGGTATCGGAGGAAGGCGCGGAACTGGTGGTAGTGGCCACGGGCGCCACGCCCATTGATCTAAAAGTCCCCGGTGCGGATATGCCGCATGTCCAGGACGCATGGGACGTGCTTTCTGGAAAGGCCTGGGATATCGGCCGGGATGTGGTGGTGGTGGGCGGGAGCGCCACTGGGTGTGAGACCGCCCATTTTATCGCCGCCATGGATGTGCCCGACCCGGATACCTATACCTTTTTGATGTTGCACGGCGCAGAGGATGGGGAGTATGCCACCGCTTTATTGAGGGCCTCGGGCCGGCGGGTCACGGTGATCGATATGGTCCCCCGGCTGGCCGACAACGTGGGGCGGACCGCCCGCTGGTCCTTGATCAAGTCATTGAACCTCCTGGGTGTAAACCTGAGGCCCAACACCACGCTAAAAGAGATACAAGAGGATCGAGTGCGCGTGAAGACGGCAGACGGGGAGGAGACCATTGCGGCGGACACGGTGGTCATGGCCGTGGGCGTCCGATCGAATCGGTCCTTATCCGATACATTAAAGAAGACCGGTATTCCGGTCATCGAGATCGGGGATGCCCAGGGCCCCGGGAAAATCACCGAGGCGGTGCGGGAGGGATTTATTCAGGCGTTGGAGGCGTAAGGTTTTCAAAATCGGGAGAGAGAAGGTATGGGCAAATGGATGGATGGCTACCTGGAAAGGCTGAACCGGGTTCGTCTCGATAACCTCGCGGGCGGGGGAGCGGAACGACTCAATGTCCAGAAGCGTTTAGGCAAACTCACTGCGAGAGAGCGCATTGACATGCTGGTGGACGCAGGCGCTTTCGAAGAGATCGGCGCTCTGGTCACGGATCCCCGACCCCCCTTTGACGGCAGGATGCGGCCGTCCCCGTCGGACGGTGTGGTCATGGGGTTTGGTCGGGTGGACGGCAAAATGCTGGCCCTGTGCGCCATGGATTTTTCGGTCATGTCCGGTTCCCTGGGGAGCCAGGCGGCATGGAAACTGGCGGACTGGGTGGAAACCGCCGGACAAAAACGGATGCCCGTCATCTTGATGTGTGATTCGGCCGGCGTGAGAATCGGGATTAAATCCGGGGACTGCGGCCTGGCCGGTCTGGGCAGGTTTATCAAGACCTATTCTAGGTATTCGGGTGTGATTCCCAGAATCTCCCTGGTCCTGGGGCCGTGCATGGGGCTCATGGCCGCCGTTGCCGGGCTCTCCGATTTTTTGATCATGACCGAAGACACGTCGTTTTTGTGGTACGGCGGGGAAAAGACATCCGATGAGGCGGGCACCGCCGAATTTCACATGGAGAAGAGCGGTCAATGTGATCTCATCGCCCGGGACGATGAGGAGGCCCTTCGGCAGGTCAAGGATCTCTTGAGATTCCTGCCCGGGAGCTGCTGGGAGACCCCGCCCTTTGAGGAGAGTGGGGATGATCCCGAAAGGCGGGAGGCGGCCCTGCTGGACGTGATGCCGGATGATCCCAAGTTTACCTACGACATTCACGAGATCATAGATTTGATCGTGGATGAAGGGACGTTTTTGGAGTTGAAGGCGGATTACGCCTGCCATTTGGTGATCGGCTTCTGCCGGTTCGGCGGCCGCGTGGTGGGGCTGGTGGCCAACAATCCCGATGAGCTGAGCGGCATTCTGGAACCGGATTCCTCGGATAAGTACGACCGGTTCATGCGCTTTCTGGACGCATTCAACATCCCCCTGGTGACCCTGGTGGATACCACGGCCTTTCCGCCGGGCGACCGGTGGGAGCGGATGGGCGTGATCCGGCACGGCGCCAAGCTGCTTCATTCCTACGCCCATCTGACCTGCCCCAAAATCACCATGGTGCTGAGACGGTCCTATGGGGGCGCCAACATCGTCTTGGGGTGTTCGAGGATGTTTCCGGATCTGGTCTATACGTGGCCCACGGCCGAATTCGCCCCCACGGGTCCGGAGACCGTGGTGCATGCCGTCTTTCACAAGGCCCTGGCCAGGGCCAAAGAGGAGGGAAACTACGATGAGGTCTTTAATCAGTTTCTCACCATCCTGAAGGAGCAATTCTCGGTCATGACACTGGCCAAGACCTGGACCTCGTATTACACGGCCCACGAGGTGATCGATCCGAGGGATACCCGGCCCCGGATCATCCGGGCCCTGGAAGCGGTCCGGAACAAGCACGAGACACTGCCGGAGAAGAAGCGGTCCATCGCACCGGCTTAAGCGGGCAAGGAGAATCGAACATGGGTGAGGTGATGGATAGCGCCATAGGGCGGCTGACCGATATCCACGAAAAAAATCGGTCCGGCGGCGGTGCCGAACACATCGAGCGGCAGCACAGCCGGGGCAAGATGACGGCACGGGAGCGGATCGACTGCCTCCTGGATGAGGGATCCTTCTCCGAGTTGGGCTCGAGCGTGAACACCACCGGCGCCAGAATCGACGGGCGGGCATCCGACGCCCCCTGTGACGGGGCCGTGGTGGGCACCGGAAAGATCGAGGGAAGGCGGGTGGCGGTCTATGCCAGCGATTTCACGGTGCTGGGCGGCTCCATCGGGACCCAGCACGGGCTCAAGTTCGTCAAGGTCATGGAGATGGCGGCGGCCTGGGGGATCCCCATGATATGGCTCCTGGACTCCTCGGGCGGACGGCTCGGATACCAGGACGTGCCCATGGCCGGGATCGACTGGTGGTTTGCCCTGGAATCGCGATTTTCGGGTATGACGCCTCAGATCAACGTCCTTTTGGGCCCCTGTATCGCAGGCCAGGCCTACTGTCCCACCCTGTGCGATTTTCTCCTCATGAGCC
>JARRPY010000353.1:0-3455 GCA_037382425.1 Deltaproteobacteria bacterium | reverse complement strand
AGGGTGTGGCAACCGGTTATGCAAACGTCTTAAAAGATCTGGCCAAAAAAGAAACGGACGGCCAAAGACGGGAAGAGCTTCAACAGATGGCGGAAAACCTGAGGAAAGTCCCTTGGGAACCGGCCCAAACCTTTTGGGAGGCGCTTCAGGCCTTATGGCTCAATCACATGCTGATCATGAGTGATGAAAATTATCCCGGACCCGGCGTCTCTTTCGGCCGCATCGACCAGTACCTCTATCCCTACTGGGACTATTCCCTGTCACAGGGAATGACACGCGACTTCGGCAAGGAGCTCCTAAAATGCTTCTGGGTTCACTGCAATACGGTCTATGACGCCATGATCCGAAACGGCAGGCAAGGCATCACATCCGGGTTTGGTCAGCTCATCACGCTTTCGGGCATGGGAGCCCAGGGAAGGGATATGACCAATGATCTGACCTATGCCATACTCGAGGTCATCGACGAGATGAGCCCCATCTTGGAACCCAAACCCAATGTCCGGCTCCATCGCAATTCTCCGGATGAACTGCTCGATAAACTCGTGGACATGATCTCCGCAAGCCAGGGGTCCCCCTTTCTGCTCAACTTTGATGAACGGTCCATGGCCGGGATGATGCGGGAGGCCCGAAAGGCGGGGCTGGAGGACCTGATCAACGAACACACGGTCCATGACTACGCGCCGGTGGGCTGCCTCGAAAACACCATGGTGGGAAACGACCGCTCCGGTACGGTGGATGTGAATCTCAATCTGCTCAAGGCCGTGGAACTGGCCCTCACCGGCGGCAGGGACCTCATCCCTTTTCTTAACCCCATGACCGGAAAAGAAGAGAAGGCTACCCAGGACGGGCCCGACACCGGGGACGCCACCCGTTTTTCCACTTGGGAGGCCTTCTGGGAGGCCTATGCGAAACAGACCCGATATATCATTGAAAAGAGCGTGGCAATCTATGAGGCGTCCGAATCGCTCAGGGCTACATACTTTCCCACGCCCTACCTCTCCTGTCTGGTGAGGGGGTGTGCCGAAAAAGCGCTGGACGTCACCCGAGGGGGCGCCCAAATCAATTTCGTCACTTTGGAAGCGGTGACATACGCCACCACCGTCGATTCCCTGCTGGCCGTCAAATACCTGGTGTTTGACGAGAAAAAGTGCACCATGGCCGAACTCATTCGGGCCCTCAAGGACAATTGGCAGGAGCACGAGACGCTCCAGGCCATGGCCAAGAATAAGGCCCCTAAATACGGTCGGGATGATGACGCGGCCGATGCCGTGGCCAAGGCGGTGATGAACCTGTGGTGTGACGAGACCTGGAAACACGCCACCACCTCCACCGGCCGGCAGTTCCGGCCCGGCATGCTCAGCTGGAACTACTGGGCGGGAGACGGGTTCATCATGGCGGCCAGCCCCGACGGCAGGCCAAAGGGGCAGTTTCTCTCCAATGCCATCTGTCCCTCCAACGGGGCGGATATCAAGGGCCCCACGTCCAATGCCAACTCCGTGGGCAAGGTGATGGGCGGCAGGGCCGCCGATGGAACCGGCGACTGGGACGACTATCTCAACTGCCTTCCCAACGGGGCCAGCCATACCATCACCTTCAATCCGTCCATCATCCGTGATCCGGAGCATAAGGAGAAATTCAAGGCGTTCTTGAGAGGCTACTGTGAAAACGGCGGGAGTGCACTGCAGATCAACATGCTTGACCCGGATGTGCTGCGCGAGGCCCAAAAACACCCTCAGGATTACCGCCACCTGCTGGTGCGAATAACCGGCTACAATGCCTACTTCACTGCGGTGGGGAAAGAGCTGCAGGACGAGGTGATTCAGAGAGTCAGTCACGGGAAATTTTAGTCTCGGCTCCTGGCTCTGAGCTTTGAGCTTTCCCCTTTGAGCTTCTATGAACAGCAAGAGTCAACACCTCACGGCCAGCGTATTGGAAATCCAGCGCATGTCCACGGAGGACGGCCCCGGCATCCGGACCACCGTCTTCTTCAAGGGCTGCACACTCAAGTGCCGGTGGTGTCACAATCCTGAAAGCATCTCCCCTCATCCGCAAATCCACTGGATGGCCAACCAGTGTATCGGGTGCAAGACCTGCGTGACCCTCTGTCCGGAGGGCGCCCTGGCCTTTACCGAAAAAGCCAACCAAATAGACCGCAACCGCTGTACCGGCTGCGGGCTGTGCGTCCAGGAATGCCCGGCCGCGGCCTTGGCGCTCTGGGGAGAGACCTGGGATCTGGATGACCTCTTTGCCGAAGTCATCAAAGACCGCAGCTACTTTGAGACCTCGGGCGGCGGCGTCAGCCTCGGGGGAGGTGAGCCGACCCTGCAGGCGACGTTTATCCGGGAATTCATGAGGCAGCTGAAGGAGGCCGGCATTCATACGGCCCTGGATACCTGCGGCCTGTGCGACCGGAGCGTTCTCGAAGGCCTGTTGCCCTATTCGGACCTGTTGCTCTTTGACTTGAAGGTGATGGATCCGAAGAAGCACAAAACCTTCACCGGCTCAAAAAACGACCCCATCATTGATAACCTCATTACTGTAGGCAACACCATGCGATCGGAAGGGTATCCGGAGAAGCTATGGATAAGGACACCCATTATACCGGGCGCAACTGATACCACTGAGAACATCCAGGCCATCGGGGCTTTTATTTCCAAACACTTGGACGGAGTGGTCAGCCGGTGGGAGTTGTGTGCCTTTAACAACCTTTGCAGAGATAAGTATCTACGGTTGGATCTGGATTGGGCATACAAGGACTTTGACCTCCTCAGCAAGCTGGAGATGGAAATGATGGCGGCCGTGGCGAGAAACTCGGGCGTTGATCCGGCCATCGTTCGCTGGAGCGGCTCAACAAAGCTGGCATCAGAAGCGGTCTGAAAGAAAGCAGCACCCATTGATTGGCCCCCTGAGGGCCCTTATCCATACGGGAGAAATGACTTGATGAGAACATCCTTCACAGAAACGGACATGAAGGCGTTTGAACCCGCGGAGAAAATTGGACTGGTGGCCTGTGTAAATCCGGACGGGCTCCCACACGTCTCCCTGATCACATCAATCATGGCTTCGGATCCAGCCCACCTGACCTTAGGGCAGTTCTGTCAGGGGTTGAGTAAGCAATACATCCAGTCAAATCCCCATATCAGCTTTCTCATCATGACCATGGACAAACGCATGTGGCGGGGGCGGGCCCGGTGGACCCACATGAAATCTGAAGGACCGGAGTACGAGCGCTACAATGACATTCCCATGTTTAGGTACAACACCTATTTCGGGATCCATACCGTGCATTACCTCGACCTCATTGAGACCACAGAAGGGGCTTCACTCCCCATGCCCGGCATCGTCCTCTCCAGCGTGATGACCAAACTGGTAAAGGGCTTTTACAAGACAGGGAGTGGCAACCGGATTCTTAAACCCTTTGGCGAGGATCTCTTTAATCAGATCGGTGCGCTAAA
>JARRPY010000352.1:0-3478 GCA_037382425.1 Deltaproteobacteria bacterium | reverse complement strand
CGGCCATGGAACGATTCATGGAGGCTAACAATATCCCCAAAAGAAATCCCTGATCATGAGGGCATAATCGTTTCTCTTGAAACATCGAGCGATATGCGTATCCCCACTCGGAATTATCTCGGGTCTATGTCAATTCTAAAAACTGCTTAGGCGTTAACCGGGCTTGTTTCAGAATGTGTGAAAGAGTGGAGCGTTTGAGTGGTTTATGGGCGGGAACAGTTAGTTTTAATACCTCATCGCCTACATGTTTTTGGAGCCGGATGTGGCTTCCTTTCTGTCTTACGACAACCCAGCCATCCCGTTTTAAAGATCTAACGACAAGGTCGTAGTTGCAGCTGGGAACCTTGGTCATAGGGCGATTTCCATGACTTCGGTCTCAACCCCTAAAGGCAGGTCATCATCAACGGGCTCCAGATAGAGATCAATGGCTTCTTTGATATTGGCCATGGCCTCCTCCCTGGTGTCCCCTTCTGAGATGCAACCCGGAAGGGCCGGTACATATACGGTGTACCCGCCCTCTTCGCTCTTCTCAAATACGATTTTCAGATTCATTTCAAACTCCTTCAGGAAAATCGATCAGTTGGATTCCATAGAGTTGATAAGCCAATTTACATATTAATTTATCATACACTCCAGAGGGATGCAATGAACGGGTTCTCTTTCCTTCCTACCCTTCCCAAAATAAACCCCTGGTTAGGTTGTGTTGGATCTAAGAAGGAGAAACCAAACTCAAAATGACTATTGCATCACAATAGGGAACTTTAAGAGCAAGGCAGTACGGATATTTGATTAGAGTTTTATCCATAGTCCCCGTTGATAGAGGTGAATGAGGTGATGTCGTTGAGTTGATTTTTCAAAGCTGTGTATGATGATTTTCGTTCAGGGATTATGGATAAAACGGAAATGGACTAAGCCGCGGGTCTGCACCTATGGGGATTATATGTGTGTAGGGGTTGTCATTTGAGAGTGATTCCCTGTTTGGCCTCTGATGTTTGGCTGTTGATTTTTGGAAAACATCGGCTTTTGAAGTATCAGTTTCGGTCGGGGGAAAGAATTTTCTACCGAGAATAAACGGCCAATATATACCTTTGAGCACACCTATCCATTGCCCTCTGCAGAGGTAAACAGAACTTGGCCACGATAAAACCTGACCCGTTTCAAACCATGGGAGAAAGTTCTCCCAATCCCGGCAGAAAACAGATCAAGCCGCTTTCCGTATGATTTTCCTTCGAATGATTTGAGTTACCGTTGAATGTGTGTTTTTCGATAACTCAGCCACAAGCCTCATTTTGCCCTTTTTGCAATGAGGACAAAGGGTAATATCCATGCCGGTCAATTGAAGCATCATGTCCTCAAGAGATCGATCGGCATCCCGCTTGATTTCTGTAGAAGCCCCTAACGCATCTCTGATTTTTTTGACATTTTCCGTCCTGTTTCGATTTGACAGGAATCCGAAATGACGGATTCTAACGAACCCTGTTGAAAGGGTGTGCAGTAAAAAGCGCCTGATAAATTCAACCGCTGTAACGGTACAGTGCAATGTCTTTTTGGTATTCCGGTCTTTGTATGTAAACGTTACCATGCCATCGTTTACCGAAACGATTCGATGGTTTGATATGGCGACCCGATGGGTGTAACGGCCAAGATACTCGAGTACATATTCAGGACGCTTAATGGGCTTTTGGATATAGACCACCCATTTATTGGAATAAAGGGAATCTCTAAGCTGCATGAATCGCTCCGGTTTCTCAATAGAGTAACAATTCCCCGGGAATTTCAATTGCCCCTTCTGATAGGCCTTGGCCATATAATCGAGATACTTTCCCCGGAAAACCACAGACAGGGCTTCAACATTAAACAAATAGGCCCGCTTACAGGGTTTAAAGGAACCATCTGTTTTCAATACCCCGCCAGGAATCAGGCAATGAAGGTGAAAATGGGCATTGAGCCGTTGATCCCAGGTGTGTAGAATGGCGATGAAGCCGAGTTTGCCGGCCAGTCTGTTATTCGGGTTTTCACCAAAGGCCAGCAAGGTCTTGGACACTGCTTTGAAAAAGATGTTCAGCATGATTTTCTTGTTTGCCAAAATGATGGGATTGAGATCATGGGGCAGTGTGAAAACACTATGGTAGTAGGGTGCTGGCAGCAACTCGGCTTTTCTGGCATCAAGCCATCTCTCCCGTGGGATATGCTGACACTTCGGGCAGTGTCGATTTCTACAGGAGTTATAGGAAATCCGCTCAGAACCACAATGATCACACCGTTCCACATGGCCGCCGAGTTCAGCCGTTCTGCAGCTTAACAGGTTGTGGACAATCTTGTAATGTTCAGGCAATAGAGAAAAGGCCTCTTGATACGCTCCGATGTATTCTCTCAAAATATCAGCCACCTCGAAAGAAGACTTCATATCTGTTTGACACATGACGTACCTCCTTGTGGTTATGAGTGGTCATGGGGATCAAACAGATCGAGGGGGCTTTTGATCTTTGAAAGGGTTTCCTTGCTGACGTGCACATAGATCATGGTGGTGGATAATGATTTGTGCCCCATCAACACCTGGATTTTTCGAATATCATAGCCGGCTTCAAGGAGATGGGTAGCAAAACTGTGACGTAAGGTATGAAGTCCCGGGGCTTTGTTAACCCCAGCCTTCTTTTTGGCGTCTTCGTAGATGCTCCGGAGTGTTTCATAGCATAACTTTTTTCTGCCCTTAAAGGATGAAGGGAAGAGATAGGTTTTTGGCCAGAACGTCTTGTAATAATGACGCAGTTCCTTTAGAAGCTTTTCAGAAAGCAGGGTGTATCGATCTTTACCTCCCTTTCCATTTTCAACCTTGATCAGCATCCGCTGGCTGTCAATATGCTCGGGCTTGAGACCGATGACTTCACTGGCCCGAAGACCCGCTGCGTAGGCGGTCATCAAAATGAGGCGGTGCTTCACATTCTTAGGGGCATCAATGATTTTCCAAATCTCCTCTTGAGTCAAAACGATGGGGAGTTTTCGAGGACGTCTCTGTGCATAATCAGGCGCATTTTCTTCATTCAAAAGGACACGCTTATACAGAAACCTCAACCCGCTGACCGTAGTCCCTACCGAATTGGAGGCACGCCCCTTTTCCTTTTTCAAATAGAGCAGATAATCCTCCACCATATCTTTCGAAATCTGATCCGGAGATTTATTGTAATGCCTGGCCAAGCCGCTTACCGCCGCTAAATAGGCGCGTTGGGTGTGGTCGGTAAGGTTCCTCAGTTCCATCGCTTTGATCATTTTTCTTCTCAGTTCTGTCATCATACACCTCCGCTAAATTGGGTTATTAAAACGAAGGTATTCTATATGACCAAAATGGAAGAGAAAGAGATTTGAAGATTAGGAAGGGAGAGTCATTTAACGGCGCTAAACTCAACTGCCGCGAAGCGGTTTAGTCCTATTCAATTTATCGCAAGGTTTACCCAATTCCCCAGGACCAAGTATATCACAG
>JARRPY010000351.1:0-4052 GCA_037382425.1 Deltaproteobacteria bacterium | reverse complement strand
CGCCCCCTCCCGGCTCAAAACGAGGAGGTTTACAGTACAGCTTTCGCTCGGCCACGACATGCGCAACACTTGAGCTGTTGTCAATCGCCGGATTCAAGGTCATTGTCACGATGGTTTTCATGGATAGCCGTCCATGCAGCGCATCTCAGATGGCATTGTCACGAAAAGGCGGGTGAGTCCGGGCGCCGGCGGGAGATCCCCGGAACACGGTATGATGCAGGAAAAGTCCCATCAAGGCTTTAGGTCACCTTCGCTTTCTCGATCGCCAGGTCAGCGAGGAAATTGAACACCTCCACACCCTTGAGATCGGCCTTTTTCTCACCCCCGGCATATTGCATGACCCAGGCAAGGTCCAAGTCGTTCTCCGGCGAAAAGGGGCCCTTCTTCAGGCCCAATGACAGGGGTTTCTGGTCAAAGAGGATGAGGTGCTCAAAGGGGGCACCGGATCCGTCTTCACTCTTGGGCCCGGCATAAACCTGTAAATCCCGCTCCAGGACGTCAAGAACCAGGGGCGCGAAATCCACCAGCTCAACAAACAGGTCCAATGATTCCTGTACCTGCTCACCGGATTTATGTTCCAGCCCTTTGCGTGCCTCCTCCACCAGCACCGCCAAATCATCCCGGGTATAGGTAAGATCCAGGAGCGCCACTGCATTTTCGTGTATTTTCTTAAGTGACTCCTTGCCCTTGCTGACCAGCACATCCTGATGATTCATGATCTTTTTGATATTTCTGATACTGAACATTTCCTGCCAGCACGGGCTTTTGCGAAGGGCCACGTCGGCCACGGTCGTGTGATAAAGGGCCAGTTCATTGTCGAAGACCAACACTTCTTTGATATCTCCCTCTAAGGGACGTACATAGAGATGAAGATCCCTGAACTTCTCGGGCGCATAATCGGTCATGTCGAGAAGTTCTCGAATAAGGGCATCGTCCACCCACCACCTTCCGGGCGGTTCTTTCATCGTGGTGCTCAATTGGTGCAAAAGCCTGTCGGCCTTTATTTTGGCCTTAAGGTTCTCTTCAAAAGACATAATGGTGCTCCTTTCACAAAAGACCGAGGCCTGTCTATTTCACGATCAGATCATTTTTTACGGATGTGACCCCTTGAACGCTTCTCGCGATTTGACCCGCTTTATCGACCGCCTGTTGAGAGTTAACGAATCCACTCAGTTGAACGATGCCCTTTCGGGTTTCGACACCAATCTGGAATGACTTGAGAAAATCATTCCCTGCAAGCAGAGACTTGACCTTGGTCGTAATGACCGAATCGTCCACGTATTCACCGGGAGTTGTCTGTTTGGGCGTCGATCCGCAGGCTGAAAAGGCTGCAATCAGCATAATAAGGACAAGATACCCCAAAAACCTATTTCTCTTTTTCATAACAGTTACCCCTATTTTGTAAGTACCTCGCCTTATCCGGCAAGGGCTCAAATGGTTATGATCGTCTGCGTCCTTGAATAACCTGGATTACCACCACGATAATGGCGATGACCAGCAGGGCATGAATGACCCCACCCATCGTGTAGCCTGACAACAACCCCACAGCCCACAAAATTAAAAGAATTACAAATATGGTCCAAAGCATATCCTGCTCCTTTCTCCAGGTTGGCCGGGGTCAAGCGTTTTCTGCTCAACCCCGGCGATATGCTGCACACCCACGTGCGGAATGTGATGAATTCCTAAGGCAAGGGTGTCAGTTCGACCCTCCTGTTGAGGGCTCTGCCTTCTGCTGTCGAATTGGCAGCGATCGGTCGGGTGGCCCCGAATCCCTCAGTGGAAAGGCTCTCCTTGGAAACCCCCTTTTTGATCAGGTAATCCTTCACAGCATTGGCCCTTCTCAAAGATAACTTCATGTTATATGCGGCGCTACCGATATTGTCCGTATACCCCTCGATCCGCACCCTGAGGCCCGGATTCTTCTCGAAAACCGCTGCGACCTCATCCAACCGGTAGTAAAATTGCGGTTTGATGTTGTATTTATCAAAATCAAACAGCACCTCCCCAAGGACCCAGCAGCCGTCCTTATTGACCTTGGCGCCTTTGGGGGTTCCCGGACATTTGTCCAGGTTGTCAACCACTCCATCGCCATCAGAATCCAGGATGACGACAACTTTTTCCTCCACCACCTTTTCCTCCACCACCGGTGCGGGTTTCGGCGGGGCCTTTTTCAGGAAAATGTTTGTTACGAAATCGGCCATCCCCTCGCTGGAGGAAATTTGGTCCCCAGTTACGGAGTACCCGCATTGACCCGTCTCTACGACCTGTTCAAGAAGCTTTTTGCCTTCGGGATCCACACCTATCTGTACGGCATAGAAACAGATCCTGTCTCCGTATTGCGCCTTCAAATTTGCCGCCGACTTTTTAACGGCGTCATACCCCATGACATCTTTGTCGGCATCGGTGAAGATAATCGCCGCGATATCGCCCTGGGCCGATTTGAAGTCCTGTCCCGTCGCATCGAGGGCCAGATTCAGCGGACTATCGCCGACACTGAAGCCGATCCTGTTCAACCCATCGTCAAGGGCGCTTTTTTCATAGCGGGCCGGGCCCCAATAGCGTTTGGTCAGCTCATCGTCAAAAACAGCTGTCCTGCCAAAGATCCTGAGCGCTCCGGTCAGATCGAGGTCCGGAATGGTGTGATTCATTTGAGACGCCAATCGTTTGGCAATATCCAGCTTCAGCTCGCCTTTGTAAGCGTCGCCCATGGTCCCCGACTTGTCGACAATGACCACGAAATTATCCACCTTTTGCACGTAGTCCCCCGACTGGAGCATCGGGTTGAGATCCTGGGGGGTGAATGTTGAGACTGCTTTTGGGGTAGCACAGCCGACTAGCAACACACCTACAGCGACCGAAAGAAGCGTTTTTAGACATCTCTTTTTCATAACGCATTCTCCTTTCTGAATTGCTTTCTACATATCTATCTTTAGGGTTCATCTCTCACAATAAATGCTACTTCCCAACGACCTTCTTGATCTCACCAACTTTTTCTTGAACTTTGCCGGTTTTGTTTTCCTTTTTGCCTTCGGCTTTTAAATCAGGATTTATGCCTATTTTCCCGGCGATCTCTTTGATCTTGCCTTTGACTTGGTGCATCTTGCCTTCTGCCTCATCCCGAGTGCCTGATTTCATCATGTTTCTCCTTCCAAATGATTATGAGACAACTATTAAGCCAAAATTGTTGTTGTCAGGATTTGCTGAACTCGGCCACGACTTTTTTGTAGGTGTTAACCAAATCATCCATGGCCGCATCGACACCTGATTTCAGTTGCTCCCACGCTCCGCCTTTGCCTGGAGTTGATCAATTTTCTCTCCATATTCATTGAGTTTGGTTTCCATCTGTTTCCGAAACGCCTGCATCTGTTCCTGGGTGTAGGCCTTGGTTGTCTCGTAGGCCTCTTTGGCCTCCTTCTTGACATCTTCCTTGGACACGGCTGCGGACTTGCTCTCGGGTTGTTCCTTGTCACCGCAACCCTGGAATACACCCATGATCAGAAGCAGCAGTATTGCCGATAACCCCGTCACGAACCTAACGCTTTTCATTTAAAGACCCTCCTTTTAAGGTTTTTCCTCCTCTACCCGGTTATCACTCCGATGTAATAGTCGTATTTACAATTGAACCAAAATAAGGAATAGGAAATATCCAGACCTCATCTAGTTAGGCTTGCGGCTTGATCACATCCTCAGCGCCTTTGACTGAAGTTTTCAGGGCTTCCCTTACGGCCTTTGATGCTTCAGTCCCTATCTCGTCACCCGCTTCCATGGCTCCGGCAACAGCTTCTTTGGTGGCCTCACTGATATCGGTGCCTGCCTTTGCTCCTGCCTTGATGGCACCCTTTGTGGCGACAACCGCGGTCTTGGCCACGTCTGCGCCTACATCTGAGCCCCCTTTCACAATTCCATGGACAGTAGACTTTATGGTCGTGTACGAGTCTCCACCCACTTCGGTCGCGGCCTCGATTGCCCCTGATACGATCTCTTCCACTCTTTTTTCAATGGCAACCGTGAAATCGCCCACTCCCTCAATTGTCCCTTTCACCAGATCAGAA
>JARRPY010000350.1:0-3519 GCA_037382425.1 Deltaproteobacteria bacterium | reverse complement strand
CTTTAAGGCGGCTGGGGTACTGATCAAAAAAATCCAACCCCGGGTTTCGGGGTTGGTTTTTTTAGGAGGAAAGAGTAATGAATGGTGTTCCACTGTGCCTATAAGAGAGATGCAAGAGCCTTGCCAAAAGGGTTGTCTCCTTTGTAATTTTATTTTAACCTCCTGTTTTCAATGAATTTTTCCCTGGTGAGGGAGTTCGGGCAGTGGGATTCAATTTGGTTATGAAAGTACAATATTTTGTACCGAAAAGGCGACCTCCAGGGGTCGGATTGGCCTAACAAATTGAATTATTTCGTTAAATTGAGGTACATAATATTTTACCGTTAGATATGAATGTTGTACTTCTTCATTTTGTGCTGGATCAGGCTCTTGGTGATCCCCAGGCTTTCTGCGGCGTGGGCCTGGACATTATCGCACTGGGCCAGTGCCCGACGAATCATTTTTTCCTCTACCTGTTCCAGGACATTGGGTAGCGGCACATTGGGTGGGATAAAGCGCTCCACATCAAATTCCGCTTCCCTTCCCAATAACTCTTCCGGAAAATCTTCAATGCCAATCATCTCCCCTGAGTGCAGGACAACGGCCCTTTCGATGACGTTTTCGAGCTCCCTGACATTGCCGGGCCATCCATAGGCGTACAAGGCCTTCCAGGCCTCGGTGGTCAATTTGATCATATCATCGTTTCTATCCCCCTTGTATTTTTCTACAAAATGCTTCACGAGGAGCGGTATATCGTCGAGTCTCTCCCTGAGTGGCGGCACCTCGATATTGATGACGTTGAGACGGTAGTAGAGGTCTTCTCGAAATCTTCCTTGGGCAACATCCTCTTTGATGTTTCTGTTGGATGCAGAGACCACCCTCACATCCACGGTGATGGACCGTGTCCCCCCCACCCGTTCGAATTCCATCTCCTGCAGGACCCGCAAGAGTTTCACCTGAAGCGAGGGCGGCATATCTCCCACTTCATCCAGAAAGAGGGTCCCCTCATCAGCCAGTTCGAACCGGCCTTTCTTCATGGCGATGGCGCCTGTAAAAGCGCCTTTTTCGTGTCCGAAGAGCTCACTTTCCAGAAGGGTTTCGGTCAGCGCACCACAGTTAACAGAAACGAAGGGACGATGTTTCCTGGGACTCTGATAGTGGACGGCCTTCGCAATGAGTTCTTTTCCCGTACCCGAAGGTCCGGTGATGAGGACGGAGGCGGTGGACGGGGCCACTTTATCGATAAGATCGTAGATCTTGAGCATTTGTTCGCTCTTACCGACCATATTCCCGCACTTGAACCGATCCGAAAGCGCCTGAGTGAGAAGGCGGTTTTCCTTGATCAGCCGTGAATTCTCCAATGCCTTTTTGATGGTCAGCTTCAACTGCTCATTTTCAAACGGTTTTTGAATATAATCGTAGGCATGTTTTTTCATGGCCTCGACGGCCATTTCTATGGTGCCGTAAGCCGTCATCATGATAACCGGGATATCCGGTTTCGCCTTTTTACACGCTTCCAGCAAGGCCATGCCGTTCATGCCGGGCATTTTCATGTCCGTAATCACCAGGTCGATGTCTGCCTCCCGCAATGTTTCGAGTGCACCCGCGGCGGCTTCGCTGGTGATGATCTCATACCCCTCACCGCTAAGGAGTGCCTCAAGAACCACGAGATAATTTTTTTCGTCATCCACAATCAAAATGGTGTCCATTGTCTTTACTCCATAGCTTTGGGAACCTTCAGGCTCGAGGCAACTTGATCGTCACTGCGGTGCCCGAGTCTTGGCCGTCGTCGCTTTTCTGTCGGCTTTCGATCGTGATTGCTCCACCGTGGCCTTCGATGATATTCTTTACGATGGAAAGGCCGAGGCCGCTCCCTTTATCCTTGGTGCTGAAGAAGGGATCAAATATTTTTCCCTGGTTGTCGGCCGGGATCCCCGTACCGGTATCTTCAACTCGAATAATATAATACTCCTTTTCTTCCCCCACATTTACGGTCAGGGCCCCGCCGTTTTCCATGGCTTGCATGGCATTGACATAGATATTTAAGAAAGACCGATAAAGGAGCTGGGGATCGGCCTCAAGTTTCAAGGAGCGATGGTCTAAATTGTCGTGAACGGCGATGTTCTTCTTGTCCGCCTCCAGCCTGATGAAATCGAGCCCCTTTTTGAGAATCTCATCTAAGCGGCACTCCTGAACATTGGGTTTCTGGGGGCGGGCAAAGTCCAGGAATTCGGTGACGATATTGTTGAGTCGACTCGATTCTTCTATAATCAAGCCCGACAACCGCTCTTGCGTCTCGTCCGCCTTAGGCATCCCCCGCAGGAGCTCGGCGGTACTCCTGATGATTCCCAGGGGATTCCTGATCTCATGGGACACCCCTGCCACCATTTTTCCTAAAGCCGCCAGCCGCTCGCTCTGATTGAGCTGCGCCTCCAACTGCCGTTGCGCCTTGGCCCGTTGATCGATGGTGCGCTCCGCCTTTTGGACAATCAGGAGGAGTGCCACGAATATCAGTGCCATGATGAGAATGGAAAGGCCGAAGATGAGATACTGCAGTCGGACGATGGAGGCGTATTCTTTGCTCAGGTCCTGAATAATCTCGAATACCCCGCCGATTTCTCCCTTTTGGCCGGTGAACGGGTCTACCCCCCTAAATGGAATAAATGTCCGAAATTTCTTTTCGCCGCCGAGTGTCTCGATCCCCAGCCCCCATAGGTCGTCTCCTCCGGACACGAGTCTGGAAGAATCCTCTCCGTCAATCGCCCGATTATACCCCAGGCTCTTTTTTACCCGTTTGCCGATCAGCTCCGGATCGGTGCTATAGGCGATGACCCCTGTTCCGATCTCATAGATGTTGACCAGGTCAATATTGAAACTGTGAATGGTGCTTTTTACGATGCGGTCCATCCATTCATACTGCGCCTTTTCCCTGAGTCGAATTTGCCCATATCTCGCCGTAACCGGCAGGACAAAATTCTGGAATACTTGATGACTCAGATTTTCTCCCAGAAGAAGGGCATAATTCTCATAGCTTTTCATCAGAATTTCTTTTGCTTGGCGAGAGATGACCACTGAGAAGGGAAAGCTGAAAATAATAAGCACGACGAAGCTGGCGTAAGCAAAGAATTTGACCAGTCGAAACTGTCTCTCTTTAGGGAGGGTATTTTCTTGCGAGGGGGTCATGGTGCGAGTCATTTTATCCGCAAAGGAATCCGTGAGTCAACAGGGTGGTACCGCTTTAGGCCCGGCGTCTTGGGTATACATTGCGCTGGCGGAGTAAAGCCGTTTCTTAGATCGCTTACCTGTTGACAGCCTCAACGCTCGGGAATACCCTGGACAGCCCGGGAAACATGATCGTGAATCCGTAGTGGCCATGACCAGTTTCACTGTAGCCAAGGGACAGGCGCCGAAGGGCCGAAACAGCCAACATATGACCCCATTAATGATGATATGAATCCCAGCGACCCTCACGAACTCCCCTATATGCTGTACGCGGATGATAGCGGTCGCATATTCGATCATCCCTATCTTCGTATGGCC
>JARRPY010000349.1:0-3519 GCA_037382425.1 Deltaproteobacteria bacterium | reverse complement strand
TCCAGCTTGATTTCAAGGGCCTTCTTTTTCAGGCGCCGGCCGTACCCCTCGACCACCACATCTTCGGGCGGATGGGAGCAGATGGCATGACCACTGAAGGTCTCGCGCCACTCTCCGGGATGTCGCTCCTGTGGCTTTTTCTTAACCGGGACCGGGATTAGTCGCCTTCGCATGGTCTTGAGGCGGCGATGAAAGCGGATCCGTTTCTGATCCAGGAAAAGATCCTCTCCTTTCAGACGAAGGACCGGCAGAGCGGGCGTGTCGGTCTGCCAGGGATAGTCACTCCCCTTTTCCCATACTTCATAGGCGAAATCGTCATCCACCGCTCCCCGGGACGCCACAATCAACTGGTAGAAACTGGGGACCAGATTCCCGGTCAAAAAGGCATAGTTCCGGGCGAACCGGTTGAGTACTTTTAATTGGCTGTGGGAGAGGGTATCCTTGGTTTTTTGCCGGTGACGTTCTCTTGCCAGATTGAGCAGCGTGGATTGACAGTAGAGCCGGTCAGGGAAATCGACTTCATGGTTGCGGTATCGCTCGTACTGGGCGGCAAGGTACGGCATTTCAGCCAGAAGTTCCCGGCTCGAGTCTTTGTGAAGGTGCGCCAACCCGACCCCCTCCCGTCTTTGACGTCCGATGACCGGTGCCTGTGGGTCCTCCAGCATGCTCAATAACCGCACGGTGTGAAAAAGCCCGCCCACGAAGAGGACCCGTGCGCCGGTCTTGGACAGTTCATGAAGATGATAGGCCATTGTCTTTTCCCTGAGCACATCTTCCCTGGTACCGGCACCCATCCGCTGGGACTTCATATATGCATCACAGTAGCGGATATGTCCGATTCGGGTGATCGCATAGGGGTCGGGCATGGGGGAGTCGTCCAGGATGTATTCCGGCGTATCCCGGTCGATGAAATGCACGGGTATCCCGTGGGACAGACCCAGCCGGACGGCTTCCACCTGCCCGTCGGTGGGCTCCAAAAGGAGATAATTGAAGGCCCCGTCGTCCCCCTCATAATGGACCACGGACAAGAAGGGGAGCCGTTTGATCCCTTCCAGGATTCGCTCCCTCAAGGTGTGGGGGTATTCCACCGCCACATGGTCCGGTCTAAATGCCTCGAATGCCGCTCTCACGGTCCATGCAAATTCCAGACGGTTATGGAGGATGGGCACCAGTCGGATGGATTCCCAACTCAGGGCTGCCTTCTCGTCACGGATCATGTCGCATGCCTTTGAAGTAGTCCGATGCTCGCTCTTCCAGTATCATGGATGCGGCTTCCATTAACTGAGGCATGATGCGCTCCCTAGCCGCATCGTCCCGCAACGAACCATCGGTTGCGGCCACGCGTTTGATGGCGTATCGGGCGATATTGATGCCGTCTCTGACGCTGTAGCGTTCATCGGCTTGATGGGCCACCTGTAGAAAATTGACCACGTAGTCGAGGATTTGTTCATCCGCAAACGGGAGATTCCGTTTGAGGATCATCAGTTCCTCATCTCTTTGGGGAAAATCGATGAAGATTTGCGGCTGGAGTCTCGAGTGGATGTACTCGGGGAGTTCAAAGGTGCTGGCATCATCGTTCATGGTGGTGCAGAGACGAAACTCAGGGTCGGCCTTAATTTTGATGCCGGCCACCACGGATTCCACATATCGCCGATTGTCCATCAGGGGGGCGAGTGAGGCCCAGCTTTTCTCGCTCATGCGGTTCCCTTCATCGATGACCACCACATCCCCCGTTATCATGGCGGACACCACGGCGCTGGCCATGTACTTGATCTTGCCGTTCTCAGAGATGACGGGTGTTACGATCAGATCCTCGGGTCGCGTGTCCATGGTGGCCTGAAACAAGAATACGGAACGTCCGGAGGTCCGCCCCGCATGGTAGGCGAGTGTGGTCTTGCCCACGCCCGGCCGTCCCACCAGTCTCGGACAGAGGGGAAGGTCTTCCGGATCGATCACCAGCCAGGCGGCCATGACCTGGGTGATCAGTTCTTCCTGACCCACCCATGCCATGGGCACCTGATCCGGTTCACTTAAATGCAGCTCCACGCCGTCAATGGTGACTTTTTTCATCCTGTGTGCTCTCCTTGATAAGGTATCCATGCAAATCTACACCAATTATATTTCTTTTGCAAAGGGGGGCGTGGTATGGTAGGTATTATGCAATGAAATCGAACAGGTGGGACGATCATTACGCCCGGAAGGCTAGGGATGAAAAGTGGCTGGCCCGGTCGGTCTATAAGCTTGAGGAAATCGATAAGAAATTCAACTTGCTCCGTCGCGGCGACCGGGTGCTGGATTTGGGCTGTACGCCGGGATCGTGGGCCCAGTACAGTCTTTCGAAGGTCGGTCCAAAAGGGGAAGTGGTCGGGGTTGATCAGAATGAACCTCGACACCTATCCGCACCGAACTTCAGGTTCATCCAGGCCGATGTCCTCACCTTGGACATCGAATGGCTGTCAGGCCGGATTCAATGGCGGGATGTGGTATTGAGCGATCTGGCGCCGCCCACCACCGGCATACGCGAAAGAGACGAGCGCCGCTCCCTCGAGTTGGGTAGCCGCGCCCTTGATATGGCACGGTCTTTGTTGAAGAAGAAGGGACGGTTTGTCTGTAAGATTTTTGAGGGGGAGGACATGGATCGGTTTGCGGAATCGGTATTCTCGGCCTTCAAAGACACCCGCCGTTTCAGACCCAAGGCAACAAGGAAGAGGAGCAGGGAGGTCTATATTGTGGCATCCAAATAGATCCTTCGGCGTCCGTGCGTGAAAACACCATTCTTTTATGCATCATCAGGATTAACGCTGAATTACCAGGAGGCAAAATACCATGTCAGGTCATTCAAAGTGGAGTTCCATCAAGCATAAAAAGGGGGCTGCGGATGCCAAACGGGGCAAGATCTTCACCAAGCTGATCAAGGAGATTACGGTGGCTGCGCGAATGGGTGGGGGGGACCCAGACGGCAATCCCCGCCTTCGAACCGCCATCGCCGCGGCCAAGGCTGAGAACATGCCCAAGGAAAACATCGAGCGGGCCGTCAAGAAAGGGACGGGTGAACTCGAAGGGGTTTCCTATGAGGAGTCCAATTACGAAGGGTATGGGCCGGGTGGCGTGGCTGTCCTGGTGGAATGCCTCACCGACAACAAGAACCGCACGGTGGCGGATATCAAACACCTATTTGAACGATACGGGGGAAATCTAGGTGAACCGGGATGTGTGTCCTGGATGTTTGAGAAAAAGGGCCTGATTGTCATTGAAAAGGACAAGGTGAATGAAGATGAACTCATCGATCTCGCACTGGAGGCCGGCGCTGAAGACGTCAAAGAGGAGGAGACCGAATTCGAGGTCGTTTCCGCCCCCCAGGACTTTGAGACGGTAAGAAAAGCCATCGATGGTGCGAGCGTGCCCTACACGGTGGCGGAACTCTCCATGATTCCCCAGAACGTGGTCAAGGTGGAAGGGAAGAAAGCGCAACAGATGCTCACCCTGACGCAGGCCCTCGATGACCACGACGATGTGAGC
>JARRPY010000348.1:0-3550 GCA_037382425.1 Deltaproteobacteria bacterium | reverse complement strand
CTCTTGAGGCGGTCTTGGCTGTCCCCGAGACCGATGCCGACCAGGAAACGCCTGAATGAAGGCACACCGGCCTAATGACTGCGGCGCTTGGATGCCTTCAGGGGGTTGATCTTGCCGTTCTCTTTTTTGTCTGTTGACTTCAGGTGGGTGGCCATGCTGCAGTTCCCCACGCGCCATTTTGATGCGGGATCCGGGAAGGACTGGCAATACTTACCAGAGGATAAATCCAATACCTTCTGACACCCTTCACATTCTTCTACGATGATATGGCAGGTGCCGCCGTTAAATCCACAACCACTCTTGCCCATAAAGAAGCATTCATGCCCCTCTTTTACCGTTTGACAAACCATTTTAATCACGTCCTTTCTTGGGAAATTTTTAGATTTTAAGCTCGGCTTTATGCCTGACGCCGGTCGAATTGTCAAGGAAAACTAGACATATTTTTCTGATTTTCAAGTGAAAAATGACGGGTTGGGCCTTTTTTTAGCCGTGCACCGGTGTCCAGATGTGGATCGGCATTCCCTTGACATGCCCTCGGCTCATATGCTAAATGCCGAGCGTTTATGGGTTGTTCACCGTGCCGCTTGACGGCAACAATAAGGGGCGCCCGACCCCAATGTTGGATGTCAAAGACCCTCTGGTTTACCGAGGAAGCGATCGGGTAATCTATCCTGATGGAGGTTATGGGAAATGAATCACTCCAAATTCTTGACGGTGCTGCTGGCGTTTTTGCTCATGGTCAGCGCAATGGCCTGTGGCTGCTTGGGCGGTGGCAGTGGCGGAGAGGCCAAGGTCCAATCGACAACCAGAACCACCACCCTGGGACAGGAACTACAGGACCTGGACGCTGCTCACAAAAAAGGAATTATATCCGACGAGGAGTATGAGAAAAAGAAATCGGAATTGTTGGAGCGGAATGATTAGTGGCGCATGGTGTGAAGCATGCTGCACAAGGCGCCGAGCAGCTCATTTCCCAAGGTGAGGCGCATCGTACGATCGCCCCCTCGCCAGGATTCTCGTTCGACGGGTCCTTTGATGCGCCTACCCTCTTTATTACGGGATATTTTCATGCGGTTTTTCATCGGGTTCTTCTGGATTCAATGCGTGAAAAAGTTCTCCGCCATCTCCACGGCGAGCCCTTCCGCATCCGTTAAGCTCCTGGCCAGTCCCTCCGTTTTGGGCAATTCATAATTGAAGAAGAACCGAAGGGTATAAAATTTACCTTGATAGAACCGCTGCTCTTTTGGAGAGGCGGCGGCCTCCATCCCTTTGACGATGAAACATCCCTGTTTGAGCCACTGCCAGGCAATGGCCACGATCCCGAAGTACTCCAGATACACCGTGGCATCGGCCAGAAAGCGTTCGGTTGCCCCTTCGGCGGCGATTTCCTTCAGATGGCCGGTGACGGCTCCCAATTGTGTTAAGGCCTTGTCCAGGGCTTCGGCGTAGGTCTTCAAATGCTCGGTTTCCCGGGCGTCTGCAATGGTCTTTCGGACTTTTTCCAGGTAGAGCCGGAAGGCCTCTCCACCCTTCATCATGACCTTTCGTCCCAAAAGATCCATTCCCTGGATGCCGGTGGTGCCCTCGTGAATCGGATGAATGCGGGCGTCCCGGTAATATTGCTCCAGGGGAAATTCATCGCAAAAGCCGTATCCTCCTAAGATCTGGAGACCCTGGCTTATTGACCAGATCCCCATTTCCGATGGATAGCTCTTGGCTACGCCCGTGAGGAGATCCAGAAGCAGGCCGTAGCGTTCCGCTTGCGCCCCATCGGAAACGCGTTTCATATCCTCATACCGCCCGCACTGAAGGATCAGGGAGAGAGATCCCTCGACAACCGCCCGCTGAAACAGGAGCATTCGTTTGACGTCGGCGTGCTGAATGATCGGAACCTGAGGGAGGGTGGGGTCCTTGGCCCCGGGCAGTCTTCCCTGGGGCCGCTGCCGGGCATATTCCAGGGAGGCGTGGTAAGCGGCCGAGGCGATGGCTGCTGCGCCCAGACCCACATCGATACGCGCCGCGTTCATCATCTGGAACATGTAAGAAAGTCCTTGGTGGGGTTCTCCCACCAGGTACCCATGACAGTCTTCATTTTCCCCGAGGCTCAACTGGGTGAGGGGCGTACCTCGGTACCCCAGTTTGTGATAGATGCCGGCCACATGGACATCGTTCGGGACCAGGTCTCCGTTCTCGGCAATTCGTTTTTTGGGGACCACAAACAGGGAGATTCCCTTGACGCCGGGAGGGGCGCCTTTGATCCGGGCGAGCATCAGGTGAACGACATTTTCCACTCCGTTATGATCGCCCGCGGAAATGAAGATTTTCTGGCCCCGTATGCGGTATTCTCCCGTCGGATTAGGTGTCGCCTGTGTGGTGATATCCGATAGGGAACTGCCGGCCTGTGGTTCGGTGAGCGCCATAGTGCCCTGCCATTGACCGGAATGCATTTTGGGGATAAACGTTTGGATCAGGCCATCGGAGCCGAATGATTCGATCAAGTGGGCCGCACCGGTGGTCAGCATGGGGTAGACCGAGGCCGAATAGTTGGCGGCAGAGAAGATGAAGCGGCATATGGAAGTCACGAGGATGGGGAGTTGCTGGCCTTCCATTTCAAAGGGTGCGTTGGCTGCGATCCACCCGCCCTCACCGCACGCCAGCATAAATTCCTTGACCATGGGATGGACCCGGACCTCCCCGTCTGTGAGTTCGGGGGGTATCTTATCCATCTCCTGAAAATAGGGAAACAGAAGGTCGCGCCCCATCTTGAAGGCCGTCTCCACAACCATGTCAAAGGTCTCGCGGCTGTGCTCTTCAAAATAGGGATAGGTGCATAGGGCTTCGGCATCAAAGACTTCATACAGCAAGAATCTCAAATCTCTTTCACTCACGAATCGTTCAGCCAAGACAATGCTCCTCTCAAATAAACGTCAATCCCAGCGCTTCGAGTTGTTCTTTCGTAACCCGTGAAGGGGCATCGGTCAACAGGCAGGTACCGCTGGTGGTCTTGGGAAAAGCGATAATCTCCCGGATGGAATCGACACCGGTCATGATGGCGACCAGACGATCAAATCCCAGGGCCATGCCGCCGTGCGGGGGCGCTCCATACCGTAAGGCCTCCAGCAGAAAGCCAAACTTGGCTTGGGCCTGCTCCGGGGAGATGCCCAGGGTCTGGAACATCTTTTGCTGCATGGCAAGCGTGTGGATACGGATACTCCCGCCGCCGATCTCAGAACCGTTCAGCACCAAGTCATAGGATCTGGCGCGAACCCGTTCCGGCCATTGATCGAGGAGGGGGAGATCCGCTTCCAACGGGGCGGTGAACGGGTGATGGACGGCCACCAGTCGGCCCTCTTCCTCGTCAAATTCCAGAAGCGGAAAATGGGTGATCCACACAAAGGCATAGTGATTTTTCGCCGTCAGCTTTTGATCCTGAGCCACCTTTACCCGGAGCTGTCCCAATGCCGTGTTAACGATATGGGGCTGATCGGCCACAATGAGCACCAGGTCACCGGGTGCTGCGCCGAGCCGCCGGTTAACGACCGATTGATCG
>JARRPY010000347.1:0-4537 GCA_037382425.1 Deltaproteobacteria bacterium | reverse complement strand
GTTCGGCCGGCGAGTGAAAACCGAACCGGTCACACCATTTCCTTATCATAAGATATGCAGAACACTTCCGATTTTTTCGGGCGATCACAATGTCCATGGAGGTTAAGCAGGCGGAAAGCGAATGGTGAAAGTGGTTTCGCCGGATGCATAGCAGTCTCTTTTATTGGTACAATGGGGACACTCGCTGATTTTGCCCGGGCAGATATCGCTTTCCGTGGGGATGTACCTGCACCGCGTCGAGGTCATCTCAATTTTGAGATTATATCGCTCTGAAAAAATCTTCATACGCAAGAGATCGGCCCCCTTGCCCCCCGCATTGAAGTCAAAGGCCCGTTTGGAGGAATAGGCCATGGTATCCTGGGTGGCAAAAAAACCATCGAAAATGTGACGCTGTGCTTCGGCGATGATGCCGACCCCATAGTCATGAACCGCGAATTCCGCCCCATCTTCCTGCGGTCCGACTGAAATGACGATTTTGCCTTCATCCGGCGTGTTTTCGATGGCGTTTTTGATGAGGCCATCCACAATCTTTTGAAGGGGATCCAGGGGCATGGATATGGTCGGAGCGGGCTCCAATAGCGGTACGATGTGAACCTCACGATGGGCAAATTGCTCCTTTAACGCATCCAGCCTCTGGGCCACATACTGGTCCAGTTCCACCCGCTTGCGTTCGATCTCTTTGGGGCCCATCAACTTATCGATCCGACGACGAATGGCATCGACGTGTGGGCCCTCGCCGAATTGTTCAGCCAGAAGCGATTCCAGTTCATCCGCGCATTGATCCAGCAGCAGGGAAACGACATGGTGAGATTTGTAGTGTCTGTCGAGCATGATATCTTCGACCTGGTTTTGAATCTCCATAATTCGCTCCAGGTTTCTCCGGCTCCGTGCCAAGGCCTTGTCCCAGTCTTTGTCCGCAAGGGCCTTTAAATGCCTCTCCAAAATGTTTAGTGAGCCGGAGAGCACGGATACCGGCGTCTTCAACTGGCACCAGGAGGAGATTCCGGGTATGATATCCCAGTTTTTTGTCCCGCTCGCGGTGGAGTTCAGGATTACCGCTGGTGTCTGAAACAATAAGCGGCTCGCCGCCCTTAATCACCTGACCCGCCACCAACGCATCCATAGGGAAACGGATCTCTTTTATTCGCCGCTGGGTATCTGAGTCATCATAAGCAGCCCCCATAAAGAAGAGTTCGTCCTTTTCCTGGTCCAGCAATATGACCAGCGCCCCTTCTGATACGAGGAGCTGCTTTATTTCGCTGCTGATGTAATCGAGAAGCTCCTCAAGATCGGGGTATTCGGGGAGGGCCATACTGATTCTCAGGACCGCTTCGTTGTTCCGGGCGATCTCCTTTTCGGTGGTGATATCCCTCAGGATGACGATCTCTCCGGCCGGTGCATCTTCGTTTTCAGAATAGACCCGGCCCTTCATCACCACGTCCAGGACACGACCGTCTTTCGTCAGACGCCGCGTCTCGTGCCGGTGAATGACCTTTTCTTTCATGAGCCGTTGAATCATCCGGCCGGTTTCTTCTTCGAGTCCCGCAGGCGTGTAGGGGATGGTTTTCCCGTGGAGTTCTTTGAGGGTCCAGCCGAAGGTCTCGGTAAAAGAAGGATTAAGATAGTCGACGCGTCCGTCAAGGCTGAAAACAACGATGGGGTAGGGGACGAAATCGAGGAGGGTTCTCAATCGTCTTTCTGATTTTCTAAGAGCGTTCTCCGCCCGTTTTTGTTCCGTAATATCTTGAAGGGTTTCGATAGCGCCAGTTATGTTTCCGCGCTCATCCTTGAGCGGAGAGGCCGTAAAAAAGAGCCATTTGGGCTCAGTGCCCAGATCGCGAAACAGGGCACTCGCCTCATACCCCCCCTCGCTGATCAAAGATTTTCGCTCTCTGCCCCCATAATATCTGTGAATCTCTTTTTCGGAGGCTTGGTCAACAATCAGATCGGCCATGGTCGGCCGCCGGGTGGGGTAAAAGCACATCCACTGGTTGTTGGTGCCTACAATTTTGTCGGCGGTGATCCCTGTCAGGTTTTCATATGCCTTGTTGATGTGGGTGACAACGTGGTTCTTGTCGATGACAAAGGTGGGAATGGATGTCTCCTGGATGATTTGAGAAAGGCGTTTTTCGCTCGCTTCGAGCCGCTCAGCCTCCTTTTTCCATCGGGTGGCTTCGGCTTCCAACGAGCAAATTTTTTCTTTCAGTTCCCAGTGAGCGGGAGTTTCAGGCATGTGCACCCTCCGGATTCATGACACGGCCATCACCAGATGCACCCATTGATACCCTGTAAAGAGAGATTTTTCAAGATCTCTTTCTTCTGGACTCGACGATTGCGGTTCCTGTTTGACACCTTGGATGGATTTGCATATACTCTCGGGACCATTGGAACATAGAATGTATCGAAATAGATATATGAGAGGGGAGAATGTTCGAGATGAAATGCCCACATTGCGAAGCGGAAATTCCTGGGGTGGCCTGTCCGCGTTGTGGTCAGACCATTCCCGAAGGTGCAAATTACTGCATGGATTGCGGGGCACCCATGAGGGAGGATGTGACGCCACCGGAAGAGGAAATGGGATATGAATATGAAGACGATGGCGAACTGGATCTTGAAAACAGGGTGCTATGCCCGGATGGGACATGTACGGGCATCATCGTCGATGGCAGGTGCACGGAGTGCGGAAGACGAGAAGAGGAAATCCTAAACGGGGTAGAGGAACCGGAGGATGCGGCCGAGGCTCAGGAGCGCACTGAAGAGATGAAGGAAAAGACCGGGGACAGCCAGGGAGAAGGTTAAGTGTATGAATTGAAGATCATCTCAAATTTTGCCGCTGCCCACCAACTGAGGGCACTTCAAGGGGGATGTGAACGGCTCCACGGACACAACTGGAAGGTAGAGGTCTGTGTGCAGGGGAACACCCTGGGAGAGGATGGCTTGCTCGTGGATTTTAAAGAGATCAAACAGGAAACAAAAAAGATATTGGACGCGTTGGATCACCGATTTTTGAATGAATTGGGATCTTTCGAGACCATGGAACCCTCCTCCGAAAATATTGCTCGCCATATTTATGACGCACTGGCCGACAAATTCAACGACAGCCGAGTCAGCATCAGCAGGGTAAGTGCCTGGGAATCGGAAACGGCCTGTGCCAGCTACGTTCCTGAGGACTGATATTCTTAGGATCATTGGGAAATAAAAATCCGGAATTTGCCATCACAAATGAATATATACGCCTTTATCCCGGCGAGATACGGTTCAACCCGATTTCCCGGTAAGCCGCTGGCCCTTATCAGCGGAAAACCAATGATTCAGCACACTTATGAACGCGCCCTCGCTTGCCCTGACATTACAGAGACCTTTGTCACAACGGATGATGATCGTATTGTCGAGTGTGTGCGGAAGTTCGGTGGACAAGTGATATTGACGGCGTCGTCTCATGCGTCCGGAACGGATCGAATTGCCGAGGCGGCGCGACAGATGGATGTCCAGGACGATGATGTGATTGTCAATGTCCAGGGAGATCAGCCCCTTTTTGAACCGATCGTTGTCTCTGATATGATCCGGCCGCTGGTGGAGGATCGGACGCTCCTTATGAGTACCTTGAAAAAGCAAATCGCGCAGGAAACAGAAATTCAGAATCCGAATCATGTCAAAGTGATCACGGATCGTGAAGGATTCGCTCTCTATTTTTCCCGTTATCCCATCCCCTATTGTCGGGATCAAAAGGGTGAGGGGGTTCACTTCAAGCACCTCGGATTTTACGCATTCCGCATGTCTTTCCTAAAGATCTTTTCCACCCTGCCTCGGGGTGTTTTGGAGGGGCTGGAACAACTCGAGCAATTGAGGGCGCTGGAGAACGGCTATCGGATCAAAGTCATTGAAACGAAATACGATTCCATCGAAGTGGATGTCCCCGACGATGTAAACAGAATCGAAAATGCCCTACGCAATGATCCGAAAACCGGGGGTTGAAAGTGGCGCCTCCGGCATCGACTCCTAGCGTTTGGAGGGTAGCGCCCTCCATACCCACCTTATCTCCCCTTATCCGTGAAGCCGCACTCACCCCATTACAGGCGCAACTGCTTTATAATCGTGGTATTTCAGATCCCGATGCCGTGAGAGCCTTTTTGTCCCCCAGCCTCTCTCAGATGGCCGATCCCATGAAGATGACGGGGATGCGGGGTGCGGTAAAAAACGTGTTGAATGCCTTGGAAAACCAACAAAAAATCACCAGATACGGGGATTATGATGCGGACGGGCTTACGGCGACGGCCCTTCTTTTAAATTTCTTTTCCGCGCTCCACGCGGATGTCGATGCGTACATCCCGGATCGGTTAACCGAAGGATATGGGCTGAATGCGGACGCCATCCGAAGCATTGCGACAAAGGGTACGGGCCTGTTGATCACCGTGGATTGTGGCATTTCGGGTGTTGAGGAGAGCACGTTGGCCATGGATCTCGGCATGGGGGTGGTGATCACGGATCATCACCAAGTGCCTCCTCGGTCGACGCATGCGTGTCCGGTCATCAATCC
>JARRPY010000346.1:0-5271 GCA_037382425.1 Deltaproteobacteria bacterium | reverse complement strand
ATCCTGCCATCCCAGTTTGTCCGGATAATTGATGGCATTCATCTTCACCATAATTCCTGCGTGCATCCATTTACTGATGTTCATCTCAAACCCTCCTCCCTAAATATCCTGAGACCTTTAAAAAAGCTTTTTCTAAGGTCTCCCCTGACTACAAAATTCATTTATCTTGCGGGGATGCTAATTGTAGGTTCAGCGTTTGTGCATGGTTATTCAATGGGATTTTTCCACATTGTCCAACATCCGATTGTTTTCAGCCGTTCTCCATAGCGAACAGAGCGGCACCCACCGCCCCGGTCAACTGCGGGTTCTCGGGGACCAGGATCTCACGGGTGGTGATTTCCTGGACCATGGTGACCAAAAACGGGTTATGAGCAACCACCCCGCCGGTCATGGCCACCCGGTCGGTGAGGGCGTCCATTTCAAGCACCCGTTTGATCACCGAGAAAAAGAGCCCTTTGACGATATCCGCCACCTGCTTCCCCTGTCGGATTTTTTCCAGGACTTCCGTGCCCGAAAAGACCGTGCAGTAACTGCCCAATTCCACCATATGCTCGGATTGTCGCGCCAGGCCATCCATCTCTTCTATGGGAATATCGAGCCGCATGGCCATTTCTTCCAAAAAGGCGCCGGTACCGGCCGCACATTTGCGGTTCATCTTAAAACTGGTCCGTCGCCCTCGTTCATCCACCTTGATAATCTTGTTGTCCTGGCCTCCGATATCGATGATGGTCATGGCGACCGGAAAATAGTGAAAACATCCCTTGGCATGGCATGCGATTTCCGTCTTGGTTCCTCGGCTGTATTGAACGTTCTTTCGGCCGTATCCCGTGGAAACGGCATGGCGGATCTCCGCTTCCAAAGCGCCGGCCATCTTGAGAGCCGAATCGAGGCACGCCTGAGCAGTTTGGGCAAAATCTACTCCGGATTTTCGGATCTCGTGGCCGACGAGCCGCTTATGTTGGTCCAGTAAGGCGACCTTGGTCCGGGAGGCCCCCACATCCACGCCGGCAAAAAGCGGGTTTCGGGTTTCGGGTTTTTGGTTCCGGGTTTTTGGTTCCGGGTTGCTGTTTGGGGGCTGGGTCTCTGTCATCAATATGCGTCTTGATTTTCCAGAATCATTTGCCTCATGCGTTGTGCCTCACGTCTTATGCCATACCTACTCTTCCAATTGCTCCACGAAGGCCTCGATGTTGGTCTTTGCCTGTTCCTCGGAATAGCACCGAAGATCACACAAATCCCCATTGATGGTGAGGACCGGGATGCCCAGTTTCCGGCTCAACCGCTCCGGCATGCCGTAGCGGTTGTTGGAATTGTTGGGGCAGGTCTTGGCATCGTGAAAGAGGATCCCGTCGAATTTGAATTTCTCGTGACAATCCCGGATATAGGCCTCCTTGTGGGGTTCATCCCGAACGATGAAGAGTTCCGTATACGCCCGGGCCATGCTTTCAAAGGGGGCATCGGGGTCCAACTGATCGAATATCCAACTGTTACAATAGGTCGAAGCCACCACGCACGTCTTGAGTTCGTTGAACTGCTCGGAAAGGGCGCGGAGTTTTCCCCAGATGGGCATCCCTTCCCAGTAGAGCCGGTGGGCTTCTCCTTCCACCGCCCCCACCCCATCTTGAATCCGTTGCTCCAGTTCGGGC
This sequence comes from Deltaproteobacteria bacterium, assembly GCA_037382425.1. Classification (GTDB taxonomy): domain Bacteria; phylum Desulfobacterota; class DSM-4660; order Desulfatiglandales; family Desulfatiglandaceae; genus JAIPDZ01. The sequence goes on along the minus strand of JARRPY010000346.1, from coordinate 3,625 downwards.
AGAAGGAGTTCATAGTAGTCAACAGCCGCTCGGGTCCCCCGGGCCACCACGGCCGGAGCCATGTGAATGGTGGCATCGAAAAAGGTCCATGGCGAGGGGATGGCCGCCGCCGACTCGAGGCATGCCCGCCAGAGTTCCGATGTCCGCCTCGAATACCCCACCGCCTCTTTAAACCGATCCATATCAAAAGACTCACCGGTTACCGCCTCTAAGGGCGGCACCATATCCTCGATCTGGCTGGCGATATCCTTGATCTGTTCGGATCCGATGTCTCCGATATCCCGGTGGGTGTGAACGCCCACTAAAGGCACATTGAGTTCCCTCGAATACCACGAAAACCAGTCCTGCACGTCCCGGCACTGGTTGGTATTGAAGACCAGTACATCCGGTTTGGGCACGGATTCGATGTTGTAGGCCTTGGTGAGGGGGGTATTCTTCTGGAGATATGATCCTACGTCACTGGTGAGATAGGAGCAGATGTCCGGCGAATAGCCCAGGGCATTTGCATAGGGAATCAGGTCGGTGGACATGCGGGTGGCCCCCAGCATGGCCCCGTGGTTTTCAGGGAAATAGACCAAAAAGCCCATTCCTCGCAACAGTTCGGCAGGCCCCACGCTGGTGCACCAGGCGATTTTGCGGGACCCCGTCTTGGCCGCCTCATCCAGTTCGTAGAAATGATCGGCCATGATCTTCTTGCAGACCTTTGTGGCCTCGATCTTTTTTCGTGTGGTTTTCTTTTGCTCAGACATGTGGTCCTCGTCTTAATCCGTCATCTGTTTGCTCACGATTTCGGTGATATCCATGACCTTGATTTTGCCCCGTTCACCTTTGGGGATGGCCTTCACTCCTTTTCGAAGGTTATCCTTGCAGGCGGCGCAGCCCGACACGATGATGTCCGCCCCCACCGCCAGGGCGTCGCGCACCCTTTCGGCCGCCATTTCCACGGCCATGTCCGGGTTGTTGGCCAACACACCGCCCCCGCCGCCGCAGCAGCGGGCTTGGAGCCGGTTGCGGCCCATCTCGACAAACTCGAGACCCGGAATGGCCTTTAGGATGTCGCGCGGTTCTTCAAAAATCTGAAACGCCCGACCCAGGTCACAGGGGTCGTGGTAGGTGACCTTCTTGCCCAGGTCCTTATTCATACGGATTCGACCTTCACTAATGAGCTTATTGAGATAGTGAACCGAATGATAGATCTCGATGCCGAGGTCGACCACCTCGGGGTAGAGTCTCTTGAAGGTCTTGTAGCAACCGGCGCAGGGCGTTACCAGTTCTTTTGCCCCGGTGGCCTGAATTCGTTCTGCGAGCGCCCGGGCATTGGCTTTGAAATCATCCGATGCGCCCATTAGGAAGAGGGGAAATCCGCAGCACCCTTCCTCGGTGGAGAGAACGGTATAATCCACCCGGGCCGCATCCAGAGGCTTGATGAGGCTGGGGACCATCTTCATATCAAGATAGCTGGGGACGCATCCCATGAAAAGGAGCGTTTCGGCCGTGCCTTTGAGGGTCCCTCCTTCAATCTTTTCTTTTAACGCCGAGGGGTAGATGTCGATCCGATCCGCCTTGGCGCTGGCATAGACATTCCCGGCCTTTAGAATATTGTCCCGGATGCCGAGGACCGGTTCAGGCACAAAGCCAGCCTGATACAGCTTTTGGCGGACCCCTTCCACAATTTCGTCCACCTTCACCCGGGCCGGGCAAAAGTAGGTGCAGGCTTGGCAGGTGGTACAGCTGTAAAAGGCCTCTGCCAGATCTTTGGACGGTTCGATGGTCCCGTTTTCTCGACTCCCGGTGGGTGACGCTGAAGGTGGGACAGCCCAAGCGGCAAAACCCGCAGTAGATGCACGCCAACAGTTCGTTGTCCACGGCCTCGCCAAAGGAATTGACCCCTTCAGGATGCTCCAGGAAAGACTTGAAGGCGAAATAGTCGTAGATATCGTAGGGCTTGTCCTCGAGCCCCATCTTACCGGGGTTTAGGATGTTGTGGGGGTCCAGAGCCTTTTTTATGGCCCGCATGACCTCCAGGGCCGGCCCCAGTTGCTTTTGGATATAGGGGTTTCGCGCGAGACCGGTCCCGTGCTCGGCGGTGACGGTGCCCCCCATCTCTAAGGCCAGTTCGGCCAGTTCGTCCGCGGCCGGCCTGAGCCGGTCCCACTCCTCACGGCTCCGCATGTCGGTCACGAAGGTGGTGTGGACATTGCCGTCTCCGATGTGGCCGAAAGTGGTGATGAGCAGATCGTACTTGTCCGATATCTCCTGGGCCCGCTTGATCACGTCCGGGATCTTGGTGGGGGGGATTCCCAGGTCTTCGGAGACGGCTACCAGACGATTGCCCGGCTTGATCCGCGAGAGGGTCGGCACCAGTTTTCCCCGGGCCTCCATGATCTCACCGGCTTTGGCCGGATCGTCGCTCCAGGTGAATTCCTGCACGCCGTGCTTTCGGCAGATCTCCCCCATCCGTTCCATATCCCGGGTGACCGTTTCTTTGACCCCGTCCGCCTCGATGATCAGCATGGCCTCGATTTGGCTCACATCCCTGCCGATGGCGTCTTCCACCACCTTGAGGCTGTACTTGTCCATGATCTCACAGGCGGTCAACTGGATGCCGGAGCCGATGATTTCGGTCACGGCACTTCCGGCCGCAAAGAGGTCATGAAAGATGGCCAGGGCCAGGGCATTGTATTCGGGCAGGGGTTGAATCTTCACCGTGATCTCGGTGATGACGCCCAGGGTCCCTTCCGCGCTGGCGAATACATGGTTTAAGTCATAACCGAAGGATGACTTGGGTGTCTTGAAGCCGGTCTCAATGATGGTGCCGTCCGCGAGGACCACCTTGAGCCCTTTGACATAGTCCCTGGCGGTGCCGTATTTGACCGCCCGGTGCCCGCTCGCATTGGTGGACATCATCCCTCCGATGGTGGCGATGGCCTCACTCCCCGGATTCGGCGGGAACATGAGCCCGTCCTGGCCCAACCGGGCGTTCAATTGGACACAGATGACCCCGGGTTCAACCGTGGCATAGAAATTATCCTTGTCGATGGCCAATATTTTGTTCATTTTATGAACATCAAGAAGTATCCCGCCCTCCACAGGAAGAGAGGCCCCGGTGGTGGCCGTGCCCGATCCCTGGACGGTGACCGGGATCTTTTCCGCATGGGCGATTTTCATTATGGCGGCAATCTGTTCGGTGGTATGGGCGAACACCACCCAGTCCGGGACCCCTTCGTGAACGGAAAGGTCTCGTGAATAACTGAGGCATTCCACCCGGTCGTCAAACACGTTTTCAGGACCCACGATGTCGGCGATTTTGGCGGTGATATCCATTTTCGGCAACCCTCCAACTAAGTACATTCAAAAGAGGCGGATGTTCGTTCTTCCGAACCGTAAATGCTTCGGTAATATGGCTACGATTTAGCTACAAAGTAACTATCTATCAATGGCTTCAGGGGTTGTCAAGATCAAAACAAGAGGGTTTATTTTGATCGAAAATCAGGCCTTCAAACAAGCGTCATCCGCCTTTTGCCTCCTTCTCAAGACGATAACGTTTGTCACTCTTTCGGCACTTTTCCCAGATGATACATTGCGGGCGGAACTGGCAATACCCGCACGGATCGGTGCAGGCCTC
>JARRPY010000345.1:0-3559 GCA_037382425.1 Deltaproteobacteria bacterium | reverse complement strand
TTTCAGGGATTTACAGTGAAAGATGATGCGTCCAAGGGGATATTGACCCGTATATGATTGAAGACGATTCGGGTAAACGAATCCTCTCCCTCATAAATGGTGACCGATCGAATGATGCCGGGTTGATCTGAAAGGGCCAGAACGATTTTTTGGATCAACCGGCGAAAGGAATCCTCCCTGGGGATGAGGGCAATGTGTCCGGTATTCTCGAAGCGGACACGAAAAACGGCGTCTTTGTCAAACTCCCCTTTCAGCCACGAATTGATTTCCCCAAACACCCCCTGCATCCCCTCGGTACCAGGGCCTCTTTGTTCCTTGAAGCCGCTTTGGGTCCAGAGGTAGCGGCTCACTTGGCCGTTATCCATGAGCATGAGGCTTTTGATGGGAGAGCGGTATTCCCATCTGAGGCTATCGGGTGCCTGATAATAGAACACCCCCCGGGAGAGGAGGGGTTTGGACAGGATTTTCAGGTGCTTTTCCTGGATAAAATCAGCCTTGAGGGTATGGATCTGTTGCGCCGCGGCTTTAAATTCGGCCAGAGTGGCGGCCATAGCCGAGCCCCACAGGCTCAGGAAGAGCATGACGCCCATGCCCGGGATATGCCATCGCCGGCGGTTGAGGTAGGGCTTTGGCTTCATGTCACGCCATGCCGCCATTGACGGAGATCACTTGGCCGGTGATGTACGAGGCATCCTCCGAGCATAGGAATCGGACCACCTTCGCCACCTCTTCGGGCCTGCCCACCCTGGCCATGGGGATCATCCTTTTCACAAAATCCCTGGGCACGTCCTCCGACATCTCCGTCTCGATCAACCCCGGGGCCACCACGTTCATCCGGACCCCGAGCCGGGCCACCTCCGATGCAATGCACCGGCTGGTGCCGATCAGTCCCGCCTTTGCCGCCGAATAATTGGCCTGTCCCCGGTGGCCCATGAGGGCCGAGAGGGAAGAGATGGTGACGACACTCCCGTGCTTCTGATGCACCATCTGCTCGATGATCGGTCGCGTGACATTAAAAAACCCTTTCAGATGGGTGGCGATGACTGCATCCCATTGGGCCTCTTCCATGAACACGAACAGCTCGTCCGCAGTGATGCCTGCGTTGTTGACCAGGACGTCCATGCGGTTTAGGCGAGACAGGAGTTCCGCCACGGCACGCTTTGTGGCGTCTGAATCGGAGACGTCAAACCGGCTGGTTTCCCCCTCCGCGCCCATGTCCGTGATCATCTGAAGGCTTTGGACCGCTGCGGTCTCATTGGCGTGGTAATTGACGATGACATAATAGCCGTCTGTGGCCAATGCCGCGCATATGGCCCTGCCGATACCTCGGCTGCCCCCGGTGACCAGGGCGACTTTTTGATTCATTGTGTCCGTCATCTGTCGCCGTCTCCCTTAACCGGTTCGGATTCCATGATCTGCAAATGGATTTCGGCGATGGGCACGTCATCCATCTTGGCCTCTCCCAGGACTTCGTGATAATTTTCGAAATCGAACCCCTGTTTAAACTCTGTGATGATCCGACTTCCCAGGGGAAGGGTCTTCCTGAAAAATCTGGCTTCCTTTATCCCCACCAGCCATCCCATGCCTTCGGTGATGCTGCCCCTTTTTTGATGTTCCCGCCATCCAAAGCATATTCCGGCAGTCTGCGCCACCAATTCGATCAATACCATTGCATTCACGGCGTTCTGATGAAAAAGAGGCCATGTTTCGGATACGGTGGAAGCGGTGACGGCCGTATTTGAATCGACCCGAATCACTTCGTCTATCAGCCGCATCCGGTCTCGGTGGGGCAACACGTCATCGATGTTGACCTGGCTCATGGCGTAGGCTCAATGGATTGATTTCATTGAAACTATGGTCTTTCAGATTGAGATTGACCAGACCATGTAATGGTGATAAGGTAACCGACTTTTAGGATCCTTCTACGACACTTTTCCGGGTATGTAAAGGAACAACCGATGAAAACACTGATGGATGAGCTCAGAATAAAGATTATTGACACACTCAATCTCGAGGATGTGCGTCCGGAAGATATGGGCGAAACAGATCAACTGGTGGGCGGGGAACTGGGCCTGGATTCCATCGATGTGTTGGAACTGGTTGTGATGATTGAAAAAGATTACGGCATCCGCATCGACAACAAAGAGCTTGGGGCCAAGGTGTTTGCAAATCTGAGGACCTTGGCCGACTATATTCATGCGCAATCGGACGGAGGGACCCCTTGACGGGTGTGCGGGCCTGTATTAGCGGCATCGGCTTGATTACGCCGATTGCCTGCGGGGTACCGGACACGCGATCGGCCTTGAAGGCCGGAAAGAGGGGCCTCTCTCCCATCACGCTATTTGCGGTCTCGCCGAAAGAGCGGCTTCCCGTGGGCCAGATCGCAGGGGACCTAACCGATCCAGAGGTTCCCAGGACCCATCAGTTGGCCCTCATGGCGGCAAGAGAGGCCATGGCAAGATCAGAAGAATCCCCGGATGCCATCGTCGTGGGAACCACCACGGGCGGGATGCTGAAGACTGAGGGGCATTTCAAACGAGGCGAAACCGGAAATGCACATTTCAGATACCATGCCCCCTGTTCCGTAGGGGAATATGTGGCTCAAAGACTGGGATGTTCCGGGCCGGTGATCACCGTGTCCACCGCGTGTTCGTCCGGGGCTTTGGCCATTAAGGTCGCGGTGGAGATGTTGAGAACCCGCCAGGCCAAGCGGGTGCTGGTGGGCGGGGCGGACGCCCTCTGCCGATTGACGTACTACGGGTTTAGATCGCTTCAATTGATCGACCCGGAAGGCGCCCGGCCGTTGGATAGGGATCGCCGGGGCATGTCGTTGTCAGAAGGGGCCGGTATGCTCCTGCTTGAAGCCAAGGCCCAGATGTCCGACAGAGAGGCCTGTGACGTCATGGGTGTGGGTTTGTCCTGCGATGCCTATCACCCCTCCGCTCCGGATCCAGAGGGGAGAGGGGCATTGCACGCCATGGAGGCGGCACTTAAAGACGCCGGGATGCCGCCTTCGGCCATCGATTATGTCAATCTCCACGGCACCGGGACCCTGGACAACGATCACGCGGAGGCACGGGCTCTCCGTGTGTTATTTGGGGAGAAGGTGCCCCCTGTTTCCTCCGTCAAGGGTGCGATGGGTCACAGCCTCGCCGCTTCCGGCGCCATAGAAGCCGGCATCGCCGCCATGAGCATTAGCGGCCGTCTGATTCCCGGGACCACCGGATGCGAGCGACCGGATCCCCGGCGGGGCCTGGATCCGGTGCTTCAACCGGTTGAGGCGGATATGGAAACGGTGCTCTCCAATGCCTTCGGGTTCGGCGGCAACAACGCATCCGTGGTGATCGGCCGGGGGGACACGAGACGTTTCGGAAAGCGGTCGGAAAAGGTCCCTTACCTGACCGTGGTGGGGAGTGCCTGTGTCACCGGCGCCGGAGATACCGAAGCGAGCAGACGGGCGGTTTGGGAAAAAGGGGGGTGTAAAGGCGTCCTTCCCATGGATGGACTTCCCCTTACCCTGCAGTCTAAACTGGTGAGGCGGTGGAGGCGGTTAACCCGG
>JARRPY010000344.1:0-7284 GCA_037382425.1 Deltaproteobacteria bacterium | reverse complement strand
CTCGAATTCGAGCCGGAACTGGTTCTGGTTTCGGCCGGCTTTGATATCTACGAGAATGATCCGCTGGGAGGGATGAAGGTCACCCCCTACGGTTTTGCCGGGCTGGCACGGGTCATTATGGATATTGCGGATACGTGTTGTGGGGGACGGATGGTTGTGACGCTTGAGGGCGGGTACAATGTGCGGGGGCAGAGTGAATCGGTTCGTGCCGTGATAAAGGAAATGGCAGGGGTTTCGGAAACCCGTGCACCATCTTGCGTGTCGGACCGAGAGACGGTCCGCGTGCAAGCCGCCATGGACAAGGTTCGGGCGGTTCACGGTGAGTTTTGGAAAGGGCTCAATCCATAAGCGCTCCGCAATCCATGACGCCGAATATCGAATATCGAACAAGGAATGTCGAATGTCGAGGGGAAATTCGGAGTTCGATTCGAATGGGTAAGCAAGGTCGATACGGGAAATATGGTGAGCAGAAGCGGATCGCCCGCCTGCGGGAATCGGGCACCCGTAAATTGATTCCAAAACAAAAGGATCTTCCCCGATCCGTATCCGATCGTCTTCATCGAGACAAAGGGCCATTCAGACCTCGGATCCTGATCGAGCCTGCCGAGACATCGGATGTCGGGTTTATCCGATCGCTGAGCCAAACCGTCTTTAGCCGGTACGGGCCCTATGACAGCCTGTTATCGGAGTGGTTTTTGAGCGGTCTGATGCTGACCCTGAAGGCGATGGAGAAAAAGGTGCCCAAGGGCTTTGCCATGCTCGGCATCATCGAGAACGATCCCAATGAGAACAGGGTCGCGGAACTCGTGGCGGTCGCCGTTGAACCGGGGTCGCAGCGAATGGGGATCGGCGACCATCTGGTGGCGGCCGCACTGAAATCGGTTGAAGAGCGCTTTGTGGAAAAGGTGATCCTCCATACGGAAATAGACAATTTTCCGGCCCAGACCCTTTTTAAAAAACATGGGTTTGTCCCTTGTGGCCGAAAGGAAGGGTTCTATCCCAATGGTCAGGGCGCGGTGATGATGGCGAGGCCGATACGGCGAGAATGAGGGGATCAGACCGGGGTTCCGATGTGATTGGCCTGTACCGTCTTATTTCCACCGGCCGCCTTGGCCTCGTACATGGCCAGATCAGCCCGTTTGATGAAAGACTCGATTTCCTCTCGCGGGTCCGCCTGGGCCACCCCGAGGCTCAGGGTTACCGGTTCATCGGCTGCTTCTGTTTCCAGCGCGACGCGGTAACAGCATTTGGCGTTGAAGGTTTTTCGAAACTTCTCTGATACGGTTGCGGCACTGGCCAGGTCCGTCTCCGGCAGCAGGATAATAAACTCATCACCGCCGAATCGAAAGGCAACATCGGTCTTTCTCAGGGTATTTTTTGCATTATTCGCTACCAACCGGAGTATGTTGTCCCCTTCCAGGTGGCCCAGTTGGTCATTAGATTCCTTAAAATGATCGAGATCGAACATGATCAAACTCAAAGGTCGCTTATACCGGTTGGCCCGGGCCAATTCCTGAGTGAGCAGGGTGTGAAAATGGCGACGGTTGAATAGTCCGGTGAGGCTGTCCGTAACGGAAAGGCGTCTTAATTCGGATTCCATCTTTCGTCTGATCGTCAGATCATGAAAGAATCCTACGCTCCCGATTTCCTGCCCATTTTTGTGAATGAGCGTGGCGGACAGACGGATGGGGACCGTCTTACCCGTCTTGGTGGTCACCTCAACTTCCAGGCTGTCCAGTTTACCAGTGCCCCCGTGCTTGTTCGCGTATAATTTTTTCTTGATCTCCCGCCCGAGCGATGATGGATGATATATCTCGGTAATGGACAGTTTCCGGATCACCTCTTCCTTGGTGTACCCGGTCAGTTTTTCCGCCGCCTCGTTGAAAATGACTACCGTCCCCTTTCTGTTTACGCCAATGATCCCGTCCGGGCAAAGGGGCACCACCGCATCGAGGATATCGTCGACCATCATACGTATCTCCTATGGGTTTTTTGTTCTGCGGGCATCGTCCCTGGGTTTATACCGAACTGCCTCGAGAAAATCAAGAGGGATCGGGCATTCCATGGGGATTGATTCATGTTATCCGTCATATGATGGCGAAGATGCGTTGATTTTATGGCACATTTTCAATAGTGTTTAAAATAAAAAACAAGGGCGGCGTATGGACCGACGGAGATTTTTTAAAAGGGTACTGACATTGGGTCTCACAGTGGTGGGTGGCGGGCTCTTTGCCTATCCTGTCTATTCTTTTATTACGTTTAGGAAAAAATGGAAACGCGAGGTGGTGTTTCATCCTGATGAGCAGCATTCGGATGTGTTTTCCAAGGATGGGGTTTATCTCACGCATGAGGGGGACACGCCCGTAGCGCTCTCTGCAAGATGTACGCACCTGGGATGCACCATCGATTTTGATTCGGCCACAGAGCGATTTAGGTGCCCTTGTCACGGAAGTGTATTTTCCTCCTCCGGTAAGTGGATTTCCGGACCGGCCAAGAAAGATCTCCGGCGGATCCCGATGAAAAAGGCCAAGAACGGCAATATCACGGCCATATTAACCCGCTCATAGAGGCCCTAAGTTGTCTGTCGGTGAAATGAGATTGAAGATCTCCTCGGTGCTTCCCCGTATCGGGCTTTCCTCTCTTATCCTCTGCTTCGCTTCAGGGATCATTCTGGTGTTCCATTATCGGCCCACCGGTGACGTCTTTAGAAGTGTTGAAGAAATCTCCGCCTTGGTGCCCTATGGGTGGTTTTTCAGGCAACTTCATTATGGATCGGGACAGGTGTTCGTCATCCTTATGTTTCTCCATACCGTGGACCACTTCCTCAAAAGGCGTTACGTTCACTACCCCATGCGGGAGTGGGTGACCCTCATTGTGGCCCTTGTTCTCTCGTTTCTTGCGCTCTTTACCGGTTTTATTCTGAAGGCGGATAAAGAAGGCCTGTTTGCAGGGCGCATCTTCATGAATATCCTCCAGACCATTCCCCTTATTGGCGATTCGGTGTCAAGGCTCTTTATCGTGTCGGGCAAGGATTTCTTTTTTCTGCCGTATCTTTACCATTGCTTTTTCCTCCCCGTACTCATTGTCTATCTGATCCGGCATCATATCCGGGAATGGCTTCCAGGCAAGGGATTCATGATGGCAGGGATGTTCGGGCTCTTTTTATATGCATTGGTCATCAAACCGGCAATCGCCCTGCCCCCGGATGCGGTGGTGAAGACCGTGAGGGGACCCTGGTTTTTCCTGGGGATGCAATCTTTCCTAAAGGTGATCCCGCCTTTTTGGGGGGGCATCGCTATACCGGGGCTTTTTGCGGTCTTTGTCTTTCTGCTGCCGCTGAGCAAAAAGAGACGTGTAAATGCACCCCCTGTCGCGTTGAGTATCTGGGGGCGAGTGGATTGGCTTCGGAGATGAAAGAGCGAATCACCATCGTCGAAGGAGACATCACCAAACAGAAAGTGGATGCCATTGTGAATGCGGCCAATACCACGCTACTGGGCGGGGGAGGGGTGGATGGTGCCATCCATCGCGCTGCAGGGCCCGAGTTACTGGAGGAGACCAAACAGTTGGGCGGATGCCCCACCGGCGAGGCCAAGGCCAGCAAGGGGTATCGCCTGCCCGCCAAATGGGTGATCCATACGGTGGGACCGGTCTGGCACGGGGGCACCCGGAATGAGGATGCACTGCTGGCCAATTGCTACAAAAACAGCTTCGAGGTGGCAAAAGACCTGGGGGTGAAAACCATCGCCTTTCCATCCATCAGCACCGGCGTGTACCGGTTTCCCTTGGAACGCGCCACCAAGATCGCCATGACGGAAACAAAGAAATTTTTGGAGAAAAATGAGGCGATGGAAGAGGTCCGGTTCGTCTGCTTCGGAGACGAAGTGAAAAAGACCTATGATGCGGTCTTTTCACAAGTCTTTTAACAGTTTTCATGAGATTTACATGAGATAGAACCGGTCGCCAGGACTGGAATCGAAAGTCAGTAATATGGGCCTCATGGAACACGGGATTTCCATGACGTATCACCACTCTTACTGGAGCCGCCGAAATCAGTGTATCACAGTCCCGCAGTTTTTGCTTTGCTGCAGCCAAGCGCGGCCTTGGAATTTACTCGTATGGCGGCTATCCCTTATCTTTTTGGTGCCGGGAACCGATATATTGAAGGCTGGTTGAAAGCGATATCAAACGGGGTGGCACAAAATTACATTGGGTTCTTTCACACATTGCTATTACTGAACCTCAATTCCCGACTTGCGGAGTCCTTCGATGGTGCGTTCAAGAATATCGGCGTGTTTGATGTAATGACCGATCAACACCCGGCCCTCGTTTGAGAAATCGGGTTTGAGTTTAAGCAGTTTTTTGCCGGCCGCTTGACCCTCATCGATTCTTTCCAATAAGCCGAGGACGGCCCCTGTCATCAAGGGCTCCCAGAACATCGCGGGACTTCTGAAATTCCCGGTTTCCAGATCGGCCTTCTCGTAGTCCCCCGGCCTTAAGAAGTCCACCCAGAGTGCATAATGGACATAGGGGCTGTAGTACGGGTTGAGCTGCTTGACTTTGTCGATCAATTTCGGCCCCCGCTCCCAATCCCCCAGGAGTGTCAACAGGTACCCCAAGCCGTCCAGCATAAAAATGGAATTGGGATTCAGAAGGATCGCCCTTTCGGTTTGCTCAAGTGCCGCTGAGCAATCCCCAGCTAACATCAACACATATGCCAAAACCGTCACGGCCCGTTGATTATCCGGGTTTAGATGTACACGCCTCCGGGCAAATTCCATAGCCTTCTCGAGGGGATTTTCAAATCCGGGAATTCCCAGGCCGTAGATGTTGGCATAAATCCGCCCCAGTGCTGTCCAGATCTGCCCGCACTTTGGATCTGTTTTGGCTGCATGCTCGAGAGCTTCAAACTCTCGCATGAAACTTTGCTGACAATAGGATTCTTGGTATTCATAATGACGTAACAGGGCCTCATAGGTTTTCATTTCGGATGGCGGTTTGTTCTTAGACTCTAAGGACAGGACCCTGCAGATGACGCCATGCTCTCCGGTAACTTTGGCCGCGACTGCCTTTGCCACTTCATCTTGAAATTCAATCAGACAGCAGGCTTCCTCACCGCAGTGGTGCACGTCCCCCCATATCTGCTGACCGGTCGCCGTATCTGTCAGGTACACAGCCACTCGTATTCCGGTTCTGCCCTCGCGAATATTGCCGTCGAGAAAGAAGCGGGCAAAATGGTGCGCGCTCATCCCTTCTTGATTTTCGGGTTTTTGAATGAGCACACGGATTTCCTGAAACCGGGCAATCTCAACGGCAAGATCTGTTGCCAGCCCGATCCCGATGAAATCCTTGTCAGAATTCCCCGTCAGATTTTGGAAAGGCCGAATTAAGATCGTAGGCCACGGGCTATCCCCAGGTAGGGGTAATTTCTTATTTACACCACTCACCTCCGTATCCACATCAACTTGTCTCTGAAAGAGTGGCACATAAGTGCCCTTGGGGATATCGATGCGTATAAGGTCATTTTTCCCATCGGTCAGGTAGTACCGTTCAAGCGCCCTGCGAAGCTGATTGGCTTGAATGCTGACAATCGGATCGGTGTTGGGGTCGAAGTCAGCCGGTCTTCCGAAAACTCGAGTCCCTACCGTATAGCCTTTAATTTCATGGGATCTTTGGAAAAGCGTTTCTGAAACGACAAATTGAAAAAACTGGCGTTGAGCTTCGGTCGCGTGGAAATCCGGACTGTTCAGGATCCGTTTCAACTGATCTTGGATTTCTTCCTTTTCCAGGACAGAAACTTCTTCTTTTGGATACTCTAAGGCCATGTATGAAAATCCTGAACTGTTTCAGGAAACAACGACAAAGCGAAGAGTTAACTTTACCAACTAAGAGTTAAACCTGGCCTGCACATAATAGGTGACCCTAAATTATTTGCCAATATTCTGAAAATAGCAATACAAAACTCAAAAGATAATAGATCAGCAGGAAAATCCTTCGACTGGGGCTAATAAAATTTCGTTCGTATTGAATAAGGTGGAAGAAATTGCCGGGGCACTCTACAGGCTGGCGCGAAGTCTTACTCCCTTCGGTTGACTTGGGCAGCACCTAATGCAATTCCTTCTCCGGCAGTGCTATTTCCGAGAAAAACCTTGTAAAAATAGAAAGTTAACACCCTATATTAGACCTAAATTAACCTAAATAGGTTGTTTGCTCATAGCAAGTAAATAGATAATTTTACTCATCAGAGCAGCCCAATATGCTGGGGGCCCATATGATGAGTAGTTCTCTGATCGCCTGAAAGGGTTGGGCTCTTTCAGAGCAATTTCCTGGTAATTGAGTACGCAATGGCCCTTGAGGTTTATATGTCCGTCATTAAGCCGAACATCTTCAGTGTTGTCAGGCGATTCCCCAGGCGGGAGCAGGCCATAAAGGGGCTTTTCAGGACAAGTGATTCCTTTAGAACCTTATGTGAAGATTACCACCTTTGTACTCAAGCATTGGAACGCTGGAACGCCGCCGACACAGAAGTATCCCAAGCAAGAGTCGCTGAATATTCGGCATTAATGGAAGAGCTGGAGGCTGAGCTTATAGAGGCATTAGATCAGTACCATGAGACGCAGTTGAACAACATATGAAAACCTCCTCTCCACAGAAAACCGATTTTGCTGGAACAGATCCGAATTGATACCAAACCCTTGATATGGAGATGGGGATTGGGTCGGCGATATCCATAGGATAACGCGAGACGCCAAAGGTCAAAACTGAAACTGACATCTATCAATAACGCAGGGTCCTCAATTGAAATATCTCGATAGGATAGTCGCAATCCTTGGATTCATAATTTCAGTCTCGGCTTCTGTAAACGCCGAGAAAGGTGGGGGCGGGCATTACACGCCCGGCGAAGGCTGTATCCTGGCCTCTCTGTATGCCCATGAGGTCAAGCTGAGCGGACAGTGCGAATACGCCCTGTTCGATGCCGCGGCCCAGCTCGAGCGGGCCGTTGCGACTTTGAGCTACCTGGTGAACGGGTGCGGCGACGACCTCAATAAGTACTGTGCCAATGTGCCGGCGGGAGAGGGCCGGCTGCTGGATTGCCTGGACAAGAACGAGAAGAACGTCAGCAGCCGGTGCAAGCAGGCGCTGAAGGATACGGGCCTCAAATAGCGCCGCGGCTTCGTGGCCCATGCTGAAACCTGAACAAGGGGTTTGGCGCTATGAGAAGCTGTTGCTTAAATGTTTTTGGCCTTCTCAGCATATCAGAGAACCGATGGTGGGGGTCACCGA
>JARRPY010000343.1:0-10822 GCA_037382425.1 Deltaproteobacteria bacterium | reverse complement strand
GAAATCGCCTTCGGGCACCCGGACATTGGTTTCAGATCCCTGGCCCACGAAACGGACGTCCACGGATCGTTCGAAACGGATCTGTTCTGTTTTGCCCGAGGCTTCAAGCGCCTTACGGGCCTCTCCTTCCATCTCTCGAAAAAGCGACTCAATGTCTGCAAAATCCGCATCATCCAAGGCCGCTTTGTGGCTCCTGACCATGTCGAAGGCCCTCGGGGCCGTAAAAAAACCGAGGGCCGATCCCACGCCCGCATTTGGGGGAACCAATAATCTGGGGGCGCCCAGTTTCTTTGCCAGCCCATAAGCATGGACAGGACCCGCTCCCCCGAAGGCGCTTACGGTAACCACGTTGGGGTTTCCCCCCTTTTCCGCAATATGGGTCTTGGCCGCCGCGGCCATGGTCTCGTTGATGAGGTCGTGGATTCCCCACACCGCCTTGATGAAGGGAACGCCCAAGGGCCGGGCGATCTTTTCATCGATGGCCCGGCGGGCGGCTTCCCTGTCCAGCTTCATCTCCCCGCCCAGAAAGTATTCAGCGTCGAGATACCCGAGCATCAGGTCTGCGTCTGTGATACAGGGCTCAACGCCGCCCCTTCCGTAGCAGACGGGTCCGGGATCCGCACCCGAACTCTCGGGACCCACCTGCAGGGTTCCCATCTTGCTGACCTTGGCCATACTCCCGCCTCCGGCACCGATCTCCATGAGATCGACCACCGGGACCTGAATGGTAAGCCCGCTTCCCTTCATAAACCGCTGCACCCGCCCCACTTCAAATGTGGGCACCACACCGGCCTCCCCTCTTTGGATGAGACACGACTTGGCCGTGGTCCCCCCCATGTCGAAGCAGAACATGTCGGGGATGTTGAACAGTTTTCCGTAATACTGGCCGGAGATGACGGCCGCCGTGGGGCCGGACTCGATGATCCGTACGGGGAACTGGGCCGCCGTATCGATGGAGGTAATGCCGCCGCTGGAGAGCATGATAAACAGACGACCGTCAAAACCAATGGATCTCAATCGCTTTGACAGTCGTTCCAGGTATTTCCCGGTCAGGGGTTTGACATACGCATTGGTGGCCGTGGTGCTGGTTCTCTCATACTCCCTGATCTGGGGAAGCACTTCATAGGAGATGGAGACGGACATATCCGGCGCTTCTTCTTCGATAATCCCCTTGATCACGAGTTCATGGTTCGGGTTTTCAAAGGAATTGATCAGGCATACGGCGATGGATTCGATCCCCATTTTCACCATCCGACGCACCAGTTCCTTGACTTCGGCTTCATCAATTGCTTTCAGAATCTTGCCATCACTTCTGATCCGTTCATCCACTTCAAAACGAAACCGTCGTGGAATCAGGGGCTGTGGAAATTCGGCAAAGATATCATAAGGGGCATACCGGATCTCTCGCCCCAATTCCAGGACATCCCTGAACCCTTTGGTGGTAATCAACCCGGTCCTGGCCCCTTTTCTCTCGATGATGGAATTGATCACCAGGGTAGTACCGTGTATGACCTCGTCGAGTTCCTGAACAAACCCATGGACCGCTGTCTCCAGTTCTCTGATTCCCTGCTCCACCGCATCCGAGGGATCCGCAGGAGTGGTCAGGCACTTGTTAATGCGTATCTCACCGGTTCGATCATTGAGCAACACAAAGTCGGTAAACGTGCCACCGATATCGCAGCCCAGCCGGTAGAATTTATCCGTCATTCAGGCCTCCTGTTTTAATCAACTTGTCCATACGACATCAGGCCGCTTTTGCTTTCCTTTCATTGATCGCCGCGAGTATCTTATCCGGCGTGATGGGGAGTTCTCTGATTCGGATCCCCGTGGCATTAAAGACCGCATTGGCGATGGCGGGGGCCGTGGGCACCAGACCGGGTTCCCCCACCCCCTTGGCGCCGAAAGGCCCCTCTTTGTCGTGCGTCTCAACACACACCACATCGATGGGGAAGTCGAGATCCGGGGCGGAGAGGATCTTGTAATCGAGGAAGTTGGGGTTTAAATTTTTCCCTTCCCGGGTCTTGTACTCCTCGCACAATGCGTATCCCAGACCCTGGGCCACTGCGCCGTAAATCTGGCCCTTAATGGTCTGCCTGTTCAATACCTGGCCCACGTCGTGGGCCGCTACAAACCTGACAACCCGCACCTCGCCGGTCTCCAGATCCACTTCCACTTCGGCCCCTTGGACCCCGAAGATATAGGTGGCCGACATGTTTCCCTTTCCCGTCTTCGGATCCAGCATCTGATTGGGCGGATCATAAAACGCCTCCTCAACCACCATGGTGCCCTGCTCCCGGTAATGCGCCGCCCTGAGGATTTGTCCGAGGGGCACCCTTAAGAGCGGATTATCCCCCTCTTCTTTCAATACGAGGTGGTTGTCTCTCAAGTCGAATTCACTGGGGTCGATGATCCGTTCGTAGTTCAAATCCGGGATCTCGAAGTCTGGGTCTTTTTTCTGTCGTTTCTTCATGGCGGACTTCACCCGACCCATAAAGTGTTCCGATGCCAGATCGAATATCTTTCGCCTGGCCTTTTCAGCCGCCATGATCGCCGCGTTGCAGGAAGTGAAGGCCCCGCGGCTGGCGTGGGTCCCCACGTCCCACGGACACGTGGCCGTATCCCCGGATATCACACTCACCCGATCAACCGTCACGCCGAGGGCCTCTGCAGCCGCCATGGCCAGGGCGGAGTCAAACCCTTGACCCATCTCAACACCGCCGGTCACCACAGAGACATTACCGAAGTCATCGATTTTCATGATAATGCCGGTCCCGTCAGAACGATAAACCCTGCCGGAGCCGCCCACATGGAAGAGCGACGCCATACCCACACCGCGGGCCTTTCCTTTTTCTAGGGGGCGCTCTTCTTTCCATTTCAACTTATCCGCAACGGTCTGTAAACACTCCTTCAGACCGCAGGTGGATACCCTAAGACCCATGGCCGTGGTTTCGTTGGGCACGTTGCTGTTGATCATCCGGAACTCAAACGGATCGATTCCCGCCTCAAGGGCCAGGTGGTCCATGTTGCTCTCGATGGCCCACGCGGCCTGGGGATTCCCGTACCCGCGCATGGCTTGGCAGTAGGTATTGTTCGTGTAGACGATGGTTGTCTTGAAGGAGACATTGGGAACCCGGTACAGAGAGGACATGGGAAGCATCATCACACTGGGGGTGGTGGCGCCCCACGACGAATACGCGCCGTTATCCAGAAGCATCTTCACCACCCTGAAGGTCAGCTTCCCGTTTTCATCGCATCCCTGAATGATGTGACTCTTGGTGGGCTGACGCGGAGACAGGGCAGTAAACTCGAAGGATCCCCCGAGGGTAGGGACAATGACCCGGGTGTTCTTCCCTTTGAGCCCCATGGCCGCCAGGGCCTGGTTGAAATCGTTCTGGGCGAGAAACGGGATCTGGGTCTTGGTATGCATAATCAAGTTGCCCTTGAGATCAAATTCCGCAATGCACCCGGCGGTTCCCATACAGGACTGCTGAATCAACGGGGTTTCAAGTTTGTCTTCCGCAACATATGCGGCTGTTTCTTTCGCCTTTTCCACGTCTCCGCACACAAACCGCCAGGGGACCGGGACGATGTTATCCGATTTGGGCTTCCCCCTCACACCGGTTTCATGGATAAGCGGCGCGCCTTCCTTCAGGGCGTCCTCCGGCGTAAACACACCGGGGAGTTCTTCATACTCCACCTCAATGAGATCGATGGCTTCCTGAGCGATCTCAGGGTCCGTGGCCGCCACCGCAGCCACTTCATCCCTGTATTGCCTTACCTTATCCCGCTTCAGTGCCACATTGTCCTTGATAAACCCGATGCGGATCTCGGGCGTGTTATACCCGGTGACGACCGCCCGCACCCCTGGAAGTTGCTCCGCCTTCCGGGTATCGATATGTTTTATGCGCGCATGGGCATATTCGCTGAATTTTATCTTACCGAAGAGCATCCCGGGCCTTTCCAGGTCGTGAATATAGATCGCCCGTCCAGCCGCCTTGTCCGGGGCATCGGGCCTGGCCATTTCAGTACCGATAAAACTGAATTGCGTCATACCATCTCCTTCAAAAAAGGGAATAGATCAAAGATCAAATGTATTATTTTACCCTTTTGATAAACACGTCGTGTCAGTTCTTCAGAAAGGGCGTGACGGTCTCTTTTGGAAACCCGATTAGATCGCTATTACTTCGATCTCGAGGGCTGCACCAGCCTTTCATTCCTTACTTACTGCTTCCTTTATGGACTCCACAATCTGGACGTATCCGGTGCATCGGCAAAGATTTCCGGAGATTCCTTTGCGGATCTCCGCTTCGGTGGGTTCCGGGTTCTCATTGAGCAGGGCTTTGGCACTCATGATCATCCCGGGGGTGCAAAACCCGCACTGAACGCCACCGTGCTCTACGAACGCCGTCTGGAGCGGATCGAGTGTATTGCCTTCACCCAAGAGCCCTTCGATGGTGGTTACGGATTTCCCTCCCACCTCGAAGGCCGGGTACAGGCACGAATCCACACTCACCCCGTCCACCAGGACCGTACAGGCACCGCACTCGCCCTGGCCGCAGCCTTCCTTGGTCCCCTTGAACCCCAAGATATCCCTCAGGAGTCTTAAGAGTGTTTTGTGGGATTCTACCTCAACCGAGACCGCATGACCATTTAACACAAAATGAATCTCTTTTTTCGTAGCGGATTCATTATCTTCAATTTCCATTGTTTTAACATTCGTCTGGGATGCCGTATCGGCCGGGACCTGAATCTGCAGGGCACCCTTCTCTTGCCGGGCATCCTTCACCGCGGCTTCCAAGGCCCGTTTGATCAGCACCCCGGATATCTGACGTCGATAGGCTTCGGTGGAGCGGACGTCCGTAATGGGAGCCACCGCCTTTTGGGCCGATCGGGCCGCCTCATCCAGCAGGTCCGGGGTAATCTTCTCGCCTTCCACGAGCGTTTCGATATGGGTCAGTCTCAGAGGCGTCGGGGCAACCGCGCCCACACTCAAGCGGCATACTTGGCAGGTATTCCCGTCCATCACCACCAAAGCGGCCGCATTGACCACGGCGATATCCTGGAAGACGCGCCCAGTCTTCAAGAAAGCGCTTCCGGTCCCTTTCCTCATGGCAGGAAGCGTGATCCCGGTCATGATCTCCGATGGGACCATGCAGTTCTGTCCCGGACCCTTAAAAAACGCCTGGATAGGGACCTTCCTTGCTCCCTCCGGTCCTTCCAATGTGAGTTCGGCTTCCATGACCATTAAGGGGGGAGCGCAATCTGCCGAAGGCGCGCCGTTACACAGATTTCCACCGATGGTGGCGACATTTCTGACCTGCGGGTTGGCCAGCACCGAAACGGCTTGGGCCAACGCACGGTAATCCCTCGTAAAAGCAGGCGTTCTTTCAATATCTCTAAAAAGCGTCATACTCCCCATGGTCATCTCCTCATCGGGCGAGATCCCTGTGAGCGCATCAAGCCCTCTGAGGGAGATCAGGGCATCAGGCTGAATCACCCGCTGGTTGACCCTCACCATGACGTCCGTGCCTCCAGCAACATATTGTGCCCGGCCTTGATATTCGGCCATTAACTCAAATGCGTCTTGAAGCACCTTGGGCTGATAATACTTAAACTTCTGCATCTGGTTCCTCCCGGTTATCAAACACCCGCTTGCTCTTACGTTCAGATCGCGGAAGGGACCCGTATGCAAGGAGTTCGACATCCACGCTCACCATGATCTGTTTCTTGATCTCTCCGGCAATCATCTGGTCCAGGCCGGAGGTCCCCCTTGGATCGAGGGCCGCTTCCACTTCCACCTTCAGCGTCATATAATCCCGGCCGTCCGATTTTCGATCCAGGACTACCTGGTACTCCGATCCGATCCCGCCAATGCCCGAAAGGGCGTGATCGATCTGTCCCGGATAGATATTCACAGCACGGAATATGATCATGTCATCGGAGCGCCCCAGCAACCGGTCATGTCTTGGCAGGATACAACCGCACGGGCACGTTCCCGGTATGAGGCGGGTGAGGTCACGGGTCCGGTACCGGATGAGAGGAACCCCTTCCTTTTGCAGAGTGGTAACCACCATCTCCCCGGTCTCTCCCTCAGCCACCGGCGTGAGGGTTTCCGGGTCCAATATCTCCAGAATATAATAATCCGCCCAGTAATGGATCCCCGTGTGATAAACGCAATCCAGTCCTGTCCCCGGGCCGTACAGTTCGGTCATACCCGGGATGTCGAACATGTGATCCAGACCGACAAGTTCCTGTATCCGCTTGCGCATGGCGTCACTGGCACGCTCTGAACCAAAAATCATTTTCTTGAGATGGATCTGATCCCTGATTCCTCTGCTATGGATTTCTTCGGCCATAAGCAGCCCCATGGAGGCCGTGCAACACATGACGGTACTCTTAAAATCCACCAGGAACTGGCACTGCATATCCAGATTTCCCGGGCCCACCGGTATGGCCATGGCGCCGAAAGTCTCACATCCGCTTTGGAACCCGACGCCGGCCGTCCATACGCCATACCCCACGGCGATCTGTACCCGGTCCTCAAGCGTCAAGTCCGCCATCTCATAGCACCTGGCAAAGAAATGGGCCCAATCGTCAACATCCTTCTGGGTATAGCTCAACACTTTTCGTTTTCCTGTGGTCCCTGAAGAGGCATGGATGCGGACCACCTTTTCGAAAGGCACGCTCAGGAGGGGGAAAGGATAATACGATTTCACCTCGTCCGCTTGCACTTTTTGCCACACTTTTGAGGCAGAGAAACAGAATGCACCCGTGTACCTCTGCTCCCACTCGCCTATCGATCGCCTGGTGTACTGGGTTATTCCGAGGCCTCTAAGAAACTTTCAACGGTCTCATTGGGCCATACCCGGAATTAGAAGCACAATTTGCGGGAATAGGATCAGCAGGATGATACACACAATACAGGCTGCCAGGAAGAAACTGACACTCTTGAAGATAGTGGCCAGCTCGATCTCCGGCGCGAGTGCCTTGACCACATATATATTGACACCCACAGGCGGCGTGATCGCTCCCATGGTGGTGACCATTGTCAGTAAAATGGCATACCAGATAGGATCAAACCCGAGCGCCATCCCCAAGGGAAAAAATATGGGGATGGTCAGCACCAAAAAACCGAGAGAATCAATGAAGCATCCGCCCACAAGATAAATAAGCAGGATCAATGCCAAAACCAGATAGGGGGAAACCGGGAGCGAGGAGGCAAATTCGGCCACCATAAACGGCAACCGGGTGACGGCCAAAAAGCGTCCGAATATAATCGCACCCGTCACCAAGAAAAAAACCATGCAGGATATTTTCAATGAATCCCTTACGGAATCCATGAACCCCTTCCAACTCAGCCGGCCCATCCCCACAGTGACGAGAAGGGTAAAAAACACGCCCACGGCACCCGCCTCAGTGGGCGTAAACAGTCCCAGATAGAGCCCGCCGATGACCAGCACGAATATGGCTACGGCCTCGATGACGCCGAGAAGCGACACGAATTTTTCCCTGAAACTGGTTTTGGGCCCCGCCGGTCCAAAGTCGGGATAGATTCTGCACATGATGAATATGGTCATCACGAATAGAATGCCGAGAAGCACGGCTGGCAGGATGCCGCCCAAAAAAAGCTTGATGATGGATTGCTCGGTCTGGAGGCCAATGACGATCAGGACCACGCTAGGCGGCATGACCGTGCCCAGGGTCCCGCCGGTCACCACGGTCCCGCTGCTGAGCCTTGTATCATAGTTGTATTTGGTCATCTGGGGCAGGGCTACGGTGCCCATGGTAGCGGCAGTAGCCGTATTCGATCCGCATATGGCGGCGAAGAGCTCATCGGCTCCGATGGTGGCGATGGCCAGTCCTCCCCGCCAGTGACCGAACCATTTGTAGGCGGCGTTATACAGCCTTTCGGCAATCCCGGAATTAAAGGCCAGATACCCGAGGAAGATGAAGAGGGGCACCACCGTAAGCCCGTATTTGGAGAATGTGGACCAGATATCCGCCCCCACCATATTGATGGCCGCCTTAAAGGAGACCAAATACCAAAAGCCGCAAAAGCCCACAATCCCCATGGCAAATCCCACAGGCATCCCGAGAAAAAACAGCACAGCGAGGAGAACGAGGATCCCGATGATGCCGATCAGGGTGGTACTCATGATTCATCCCCCGTGTGGCCCTGAATCTGCTTTAAAAAATCGGTCAAAAAAACCAGGGAGAGCACGGCACATCCGAAAGCCACGCCATAGGTGAAAGGATAATAGATAATCTGCAAGGTTTCTGTCACTTCCCCGGTCCTCCATAAGGTCCCGGCATACTTGGCGATCTGCCAAGCCACCATGGCGAAGAAAACCGTGCAGATGGCGTCGTTGAGGGTGTTGAGGATCCGTTGGGTTCTTTTGATGGTATCCCCCCGAAGACCCGATGGTTCCGGCCTGAACCCGGGAATCGACCATCCTGGATGCCCGGGTTCCGACCTCGTCGGCTATTTGCCTTGGTACATCAGAGAAAAGTCCTGAATATCACTGACAATCGCCTTGCCCGGAAGTCCTTTTGCCTCGGCATCGGCGATCCATTTATCCATAAGGGGTTTCAGCTTGCTGTCCCACTTGGCCTTTTCCGCTTTGGGGAGTACGGTGATTTCAATGTTGTGGTTCTTTTTGGACCATTCTATGGACTCATCCACATGGTTGTCCATATACACCCCGGTCCAGGCCGACTGCTGGGTTCCCATTTCATCAAACACCGCCTGGACATCCTTTGGCAGGGAATTCCATTTGTCCATGTTCATAACCACGGCAAACGGATACACCGGTCCGTTGAGCATGGTGACATACTTGCACATTTCTGCATATTTGAAATCTTTGAGGGTCTCGAGAGAGGAGGCGGCCCCTTTGACCACACCCTTCTGGAGGGCTTCGGGCGTCTGAGACTGAGGCATGCCCACGGCATTGGCGCCCAACGCCTTTAGGACCTGGGCCACGCCGCCGGAGGCCCTCAACTGCAGGCCCTTTAGATCTTCTAGATTCTTGACCGGGACTTTTGCATAGATATTGGCCGGTGCACAGGTAAACATGGTGAGCACCTTCACTTTGGCAAATCCCTTGGGTTTATACTTCTTGTAAATATCCCAGAGGGTGAGGCTGGCCACTTCCGCATTGGGAAATCCAACCGGCAATGCAGTGGCGTTGGTGACCATGAAGCGTCCGGGTTGATAAGCCATGCACAGGCAGCCGATATCGGCCGTGCCCGCGATCACACCATCCATCATCCCCTTGGCCTTCAAAAGGGTCCCGCCCGGGAAAGTTTGGATAGCGACCTTTCCTTCGGTTCGTTTTTCCACCTCCTTTTTCCATTTTTCCATCTGAACGCAGGGAAAAGTGGGGGCGGGCGGAAAGTTGGCATAGGTGAGTTTGATCGGTCCCGATATGGCGGGAGTCGCGAATACGCCTACGGATAGAATGGTTACCAAAAAGATACCGGCCAAAATGAACGCAGATTTTTCTTTCATGATGAAGACCTCCTTACGCTGACTTTAAAGGCTTGACATCCCAATTCATTCCTTAAGGACCGTGCACTTTCACCTCCCTTCTTCACGGCTTCAATGGTGTTTCACTTCAAATCATGCCTAAAAGATGCTCGGTTCAACATATTCGCCAAAAACCTGTCTGAACACATCCGCCATTTCCCCGACGGTGGCATAGGCCTTACAGCAACTCACCAGGTGCGGCATCACATTCTCCCTGGACTTGGCCGCCGCCTCAAGGGACTTCAGTGAATCGGCGACCGCTTGGTTGTCCCGGGTCCGTTTCAGCTCTTTGAGCCGGTCGATCTGAAGCCCGGCCCATTCTTCATTGTATTCGTGGAGTTCCACCTCCATGTCCACGCCCTCGGTGTATTTGTTGACCCCCACCTTGGTCACCTGCCCCTCCTGGAGCTTCTTTTCAAACTCATAGGCCTGCCGGGCCACTTCTTTCTGAACATAACCGGAAGATACGGCCTCGAGCATACCCCCCACCTTTTCCACTTTCTCCATCTCTTCGAGGATCTTTTCTTCCATTTGTTTGGTCAGGGTCTCGATGAAGTAGGAACCGGCCAATGGATCAACCGTATCCCTCAACCCGATTTCATCCATGAGGATCTGGAATGTCCGCAGAGAGAGGAGTGCGGCCCGCTCGGTGGGAATGGTGTAGGCCTCATCAAAGGAGCACAGGGCCGTGGTCTGCGCACCGGAAAGGGCCGCCCCGAGGGCGTAATAGGCCCCCCGCATGATATTGTTTTCCGGCTGTTGCTTGGTCATGCCGGACCCGCCCCCGCCGAAGATCCCCCGCAGGAAGAGGGCTTTCTTGTTCTTTACATCATATCGCTCGCGAAGCAGCTTGGCCCACAGCTTCCGAGCCGCCCTGAACTTGGCCACCGTCTCCCAGAGATTGCCGTAAATATTTAAATTAAAAGAAAATCTTCCCACAAAATCTTCCGCTTGATAGCCCCTGCCGATGACATTATCAATGTAGGCGAAGGCGATCGAGAGTGCGTAAGAAATCTCCTGTGCCGGCGTACAGCCCGATTCACGGATGTGATACCCGCATACGGACACCGGATTGCATCGGGGGAGTTCCTTCATGGCGTACTCAATGGTATCCCCGATGAGTCTCACGGCCGGTTCAACCGGGTAGATCCATGCGCCCCGCCCCACGATTTCCTTCAATATATCGTTCTGGGGCGTGGCCGAAATACGGCCCTTGTCAAAGCCGAACTTTTCCGCCACCGCCTGGTACATAGCCAGCATGACCGCCGCCACCGCATTAATGGTCAATCCGCTCCC
>JARRPY010000342.1:0-11993 GCA_037382425.1 Deltaproteobacteria bacterium | reverse complement strand
TGTTGAAAATATCCCTATTCCGGTTAGAATTGGGTAGGCCAGTTGGCCAACCGGTGCTGACCGATTCCCTTGTGTTCAGAATCCCGGATTACGGCAAGAACCTCGATGAGATATTTCCGGGTATCTCTCGGATCAATCACATCCTGAAGGTAGTACGCCCCTGCCGCCGGGTAGGGATTCGATTCACCGATCATGGTATTCAAACGATTTTTCCGATCCCCCTCGGAAAGATTCCCATAGACCACGTCCGCGGCAATCTCCGGCTCCATGAAACTGATTTCCGCCGTGGGCCAGGCCACAATGAAATCCGGTCCAGCACCCGGCCCGCACATGTTCATACAGGCCTTTCCATAACTCTTGCGTATGATAATGCTGATCTTGGGCACCGTGACCTGAAAAAGAGCCTGCTGAGCCCTCACCACCTTTGCACCGACCTTTTTTTGCTCCGCAGCCTTTCCCACGAGGTGTCCGGGGGTATCATGCAGGAACAAAAGCGGAAGGTTGAAGGAATCGCACAAGCAGAGAAAGCCGGTGAGTTTGTCTAAACCGGTTACATCCATGGCCCCTGCGGTTACCGCCATCAATACGGGCGAGACCCGTAATGAGCATGGCGCCGAACGCCGGCTTTAATTCCATCCATCCTCCCCGATCCACGATGCATCTGATTACATGATGCATGTCGTAGGTCTGTCTTCTATTGGCAGGAAGAACATCCAGGATATGAGGCATCCGATCGTCCCCGTTCCCCTTAACAACGCGTCTACGCGGCCGTACACCGCTGTTATCCGGAAAAAAATCCAGGGCCTTCCGAATCATCTTAAAACAGGCCGTCTCATCATCCACCACGCAATCCGTAAGACCCGTCATTCGGGAATGCACTTCCCAGCCGCCCATTTCCTCCCCTGTGAAGTTCTGGCCCACGGCCCGCGACAAGGCACGCGGTCCGGACACGGAAAGGGAACTCCCCTTCACCTGAATCACCACATCGGCCAAGGCCGCCTGGAAATCGGGCACGCCGTAACATTCACCCATGGCCGCGAAAATAAAGGGGTGTTCCCGCAAATGGGTATATGCAGGGGCCAAAGTGGCCGAACCGCCTCCTGAAAGCGAACAGAATTCTTTTGAGCCCTGACAATCGGGCATGCGTGCCCCCCCGGATTCGCCGAGCCAAATCAGAGGGACTTTCACCTTTTCTTTAACCTGGGTCTTGAATTGAAGCGTTTTTTTCAGGTTGATCTCTGAATTGGTGGAGGCCATCACCGTGAAGTCATTGGCGATGAGGGCCACGCGCCTCCCGTCAATGCGTCCGTAGCCGCAGACGATGCCATCTGCCGGGGTCTTCTCCGCCTTACCCGGTGCCGACGAGTGGGCCAAAAGACCCGTTTCAAAAAACGAATTTGCGTCCAAAAGCCGATCGATCCGCTCCCGCGCAGTGAGTCGGCCTTTGGCATGCTGGCGTTGGATTTTTTCCTGACCGCCCATTTTAAGCGCCTGGCGGCGCCTCATTTGCAGTTCTTTCAGCGTCGTCTCGTGAGTCATGATGTCGGAGACCAGGAAAGGGCGTTTGCGAATACAGACGAGTTCAAACCTTGGTCCTTTTCAAGATATAGGCGGCCAGCAACCCTAAAAAAACGAGTCCTGCCCCAACGCCGCGACCCCCCCACCAGGGCAGGCCCAAACCCATCCCGCCGATGAACAGGAGGCCCCTCAGCCAAAGGGACATCACGCCGAACCGGGGTAAATATCCTTCCAGGGCGTAGCTGATGGCGGCCACGGAGCCACACACCAGGACAAAGCTCGTCATGACATCCCATAAAGACCCGTGAAGCAAAATGGCCGGGTTCAGTACAAAAAAGAACGGAATAAAGTACTTTACGAAACCAAACTGCATGGCCTTGAAGGCGGTTTCCATGGGATTCGATCCGGCCAGACCGGCCCCGGCAAAGGCCGACAGGGCCACAGGCGGCGTAATATAGGAAGCCATCCCCCAGTACATGATAAACAGATGCACGGACATGGGATACAGCCCGCTTTTGACCAGGGCCGGCGCCAGAATAAGGGCCAAAAAGACATAGCAAGCCGTTATGGTCATCCCCATACCCAGGATGAAGCTGGTGATCGCGCCTAAGACCAGCAGTAATGCAATATTACCGCCTGCGAGGGCGATAATCTCGCTTGAAAACGAATGCGCGACCCCGGTAAGTGACAGAGCCCCGATAATGGATCCAATGGCACATAAAAGCGCCACCAACTCCGCAAGAACTTTACCCACCGATTCAATAAAGGCAATGAATTTGCGCCAGTTCAGCCGTGTTTCTCTTCGTATATTGCATAATAGCAGAAGCAGCAGGCTGGCCCAGAAGGGGGCAAGCGTCTCCCAGTGAAGATACAAAAGGGCCCAGATCAAAAAGATCAGGCCGGCCATATAAAACCAGCCCGCAGCCACAGTGGACCGGATTGACGGCATCTCCTCTTTGGAGAGGCCCTTGAGGTCGGCTTTGGCTGCATAGGCATCAATCTGGAGGAACAATCCCCCAAAAAAGAGAAGTGACGGCACAATGGCGGCGATGCAGATAGAACTGTAGGGAACGGCCAGAAATTCCGCCATGACGAAGGCCGTCACACCCATGATCGGGGGCATCAACACCCCGCCCGTGGACGCAGCCGCCTCAATGGCACCGGCATAATACGCCGGGTAGCCGGTCCGTTTCATGGTAGGGATGGTCAGGGCCCCGGTGGTTAAAACGTTTGAAATGGAACTACCGCTGATACTGCCGAAAAATCCGCTGGCCACAATCGACATCTTGGCCGGCCCGCCTCTCAGCCCTCCCAAAAGAGCTGTCGCCAAATCCAGGAAAAACTTACCCCCACCGGTGGCCTGCAGCGCCACTGCGAACACCATATATCCAATCAGAATATTACCCACCACCTTCATGGGAAGACCCGTGACCCCTTCGGTTCCCATGGTAAAAAAGCCCACCAGTCGCCTCAAATCGCAGCTATATCCCTCGAGAAGTCCGGGCATGTGATCGGCATACAGGGCATAGGTGGTAAAAAAGAGACAGATAAGCGCAAAGCTGATCCCGCCCGCCCGACGAGCCGCTTCCAAGACCATCACCATGAGAATGAGCCCCAGGACATACATCTGTAGGGGGGGAATAATTTCCCATCCCTCCTGTATGATTTTAAGTGCGTTGACATAAAGGTACATCGGACCGATAAAACTCAGCAGGGCGAAGATTAAATCATACCAGGGAACATGTGGATCGATGCAACCCCGAGAAAACCCATGTGAAAGAGCTGATATATGGCCACCAGGATCCCGGCAAGGGAAAACAAGACGAATATCCAGCGCAGCGGTCCTTTCAGTGTTCGATAACGTCCGGCGGAAGACGTCGTAGGCGTCTTTTGAGCAGCATCAGGCGGGGTCATATTTTCGTCCTTGTGCGTCCGTACCTGTGCGTTATTTGTCCATGCCCACCCGGAAGATAACCGGTGGTCCGGCACGTGAAGGGCATCCTTGAAAGCCAAGGGGGGAATGCTCCTTGATCGGATGCCCTTTCCGTGCCAAGGGCGATCTGCGCAGGCACAAGTGATTTACTCAACATTGATGTGCCGTTATTGAGTTACGCTTTAGATCTATTTTCCCTTTTTCCATTTTTCCATTCTGGCTTTTTCATCTGCCAGAAGCTGAGCCTGTCTTTTCTCATGCTCAGCCGTCCAAACGCCGGCCTCCTTGAACCATTTCACCGCCCCGGGATGATAGGGGCTCAGAAATCGACCCGTTTCCAGGGCGCCTTTCCGGGTCCATCGTTTTAAGGAGGGATGCATGGGGCTGTAAATGTCATAGCCGTTCCATATACCTTTGGTGAGTTTGTATACGAGTTCTTCGGGCAAATCGGGGTAACAGACCAACCCATAGTAATAAGATGCGATCTGGGCCGGGTGTTCGGGCGAAACGCCGGCGCCCTTTTCTGCGGAGTAGGGTCTCAGATAGGGGCAATAGTCATTCAGCCGCTTCCAGCCGGCTTTATCATCGGGGGGTGCCGGCAGCCAGTGAATCCCATGGGGCGATGCCGCCAGTTCCACAGCCTTGGACGAATTGATCAGACAGTGCGCCGTATCAGCTGAACCGTCTATGACCGACTTCCACGCCGCTCCCCAACTCGAAACCCTCACGATTTTCACGTCATCCCATCCGAGTCCACCGAAGGCCAGATAACCGGCATGAAGCGCCTTACACGCGGGGCTGGCCGGAATCAGGGCCACCCGCTTCCCTTTCAGGTCGCTGAGGGTTTGGATTCCGGAATCACCGCGCACCATCATCCCGGCAATGGAACCTGTGGGGCAGGCATACACCAGACGCAGGGGCTGAGGGCCCCATCCCTTGGCCGAGAAATCACCCAGCCCCATGAGTGCGTAATATTGGCCCGCACCGGTGAAGAGGGATAATTGCATGAGGTCTTTTTTCAGGGGAAGAATTTTGGCCTTGTCCGTTCCGGCAGGAACTACCTTGACCTTGATCCCCTCATTCTTTTTGATAGCCTCCATAAGACCCATGGAGGTGGCATAACCGGTAGATCCCACGGAATAGGTGGTACAACTCAGAAGCTTAGGGACATCCTTCGCCGACAAAGGGCCGGGCATCATAACACCAAACACAAGGCCCAAAACCAATACACACATCACGAGAAAAAATACGCGCTTTTTCATCATACATCTCCTCTATATTTCTAAGGTTGTTATGTTCGATTCAAACCTAAACACCGGATGCGTAGATCACCTCCTTTCCTGTATGCCCAGCATGGGATTATCTTATGAAATGACCTCCGGCATGAGTCAGATTAAGAGCATTGGGTTTCATACTGTTTCTCGAACAAAGGCGTCTTTCTTGTCTCTCTCGGGAGTGTCCCTTCAGGCACCGTTTCGATGAACGGCCGTATTTTGAGCCGTTCATGAAGAGCCGTGGCCATTCTTGCCTCAAGGTTGAGCAAATCCTTCTCGCTAACCCCGCTTGCATACTCGACCTTGACGTGCAACGGCGGAACGACCCGCGGCGGTTTTTCTTTCAATACGATCCGCATCTCCCCGGTCACCTCCGGTGCAAATCCGGCGATAATATCCTTGACCGCAACAGGATAGACATTGACCCCTTTGACCACCAACATATCATCGGCCCGGCCGATCAACTTCGCCCGCTTACCCTTGAATCCGCAACCCGGACACTCTTTGGTAAAAATCTGAACCACGTCGCCATAAGCGTACTTGACTGCCGGAGCGGCCTCCCGTTCCAGGGATGTCATAACCATTTCACCCACAGCGCCATCCACATCGGAATCCACGGGCGCCTTGGTCACCGGGTCTACCAGATCATCATAGCTGGTGCACACATCCGGGGATACGGCATGGAGGCCATGGTATTCGTCTGAATCGCAGGAGATACCCATGCAGTTGCCGCATGGCGACCAGTAATCCCAGGCTCTGCATGCGTAGGCCGACTCCAGTCTCTTTTTGATCTCTGGGATGGCAATGCCGACTTCCCCGGTGGTCAACAATCCTTTAAGACCAAAAGTCCCCACGGGTCTCTTTAAGACTTTGGGAGATTTTTCCACAAGGTATTCGGCGAGTGAGGGCGTGCAAGCCAAGTAGGTCGGACGGGTCAGATCGATGAACTGAAGGAGAAGGTCTGTCCCGGCCCTCGCGTCAATGTCGATGGGTAGGGCACCCAGCCATCTCAGGCCCCATAGCGTCATGGTGGTGGCATAGATCCCCAAGGCAAAGAAAAACACCACCCGATCGCCCTTGCCCACCCCTGTCAAGGAGAGCCGATGCCCCAGTTGACGTCCCACAAAATTGATGTCTTTTTCCGTAAAGGTATAGCTGAACGTGGGCGTCCCCGTGGTTCCGGAGGTGGTGCCCGTCAGGTACAATTCATCCACGGGGGCGCAGAGGTGAAGACCGAATGGGTGCCCGAATTTTTCCAGCGACTCCTGGGCGCTTTTGCGTTCATCATCTTTTACCATAAAAATGGGGAGTTTTCGCAACTCCTCCAGCGTCCGTATGTCAGCTGGCTTGGCGCCCGCGTCATCGAACTTCCGCCGATAGAATTCAGATGCTTGATAGCAATATTCCAGCTGTTTGGTGAGTTTTTTCTCTTGAAACCGGCGAATCTCCTCCTGAGACATTCGGTTCAATTCAGGCACCAGATAAAAATCCTTTTTCAATTCACGTCCTCCTTGACACCAGTAGGGATTGCTTTTTTGATTTTTCTACAATGGTCGCGCTGACCTTTTCGATATGCTCGAAACAGATCTCTGCAGCGGATTCCAACTCCCCCTTCCGGAGATACGAAGCAATTTTCCGGTGATGTTCCAGGGTTTTTTTGACCATGGCGGGTGTGGCCTCCACATTTTCAAAAAAGGAGATGGACAAATCCACAATGACCTTGTGCATCAGGATGATAATGGGATTTTCGGTCAATTCCGCCAGCAGGGTATGGAAGCCAAAGTTCGTGCGAAGCCGGCTGTGGTTGTCTTTGGCCAGGAAATGAGTCTCCGCCTCATCAACGTTTCGATCCAGACGATCACAATATTCCGGCGTTACCTTGCTTGGTACCAGTTCCCGCAATATCTCCCTCTCTATGGAAGCCCTGGCCGCAGCGAGATGGGGGAAGCTGACATTGGTCATTTTGAGGGCGTTACCCACCTGACTGACCACGGCATCGAGATCCATCTCTTTGACATAGGCCCCTCCCCGGCTTCCCTGTCGAACGACAATCACCCCTTTCAGAGGGTAGTTTATCTCCGGGGTTGAGGTCCCCTCTGGACATGGCTTCAAGGACCTGATTCGCGATATTTTCGTACATGCGGTTCTGCGGAATTTTCTGAAACATGAATTGCCTCTTTATATGTCTAACATATATATATTTATATATATCTATTTAATAAATAGTTTGGCATATAGATGTCAAGCTTTTATTGGCAGATCAAACCAAATAATGGGATGATCGAAGGGAAGTAGTTCGCGCGGTAATCCTACATGGCCCAAAACACAAGGCATTTTTGACGAGACCAACATAAAAGTCATTTTTTAGGTTGAGGCCTGATCCCGCCACCGCCTGATTCGATGTCATCAGGTCTATCAAATGATCGAAGCCTTGGAATACCGCGATAGCCAACATTCACGGCTTCTGCCTCGGCAGAGGCTGGAACTAGCCTTTGCTCTGACATCCGGTACTGTGAGGAACAGTCCAGCTTGGATTTCCAGAGGTGAATCTCTCCATTTCCTCGGGCAACGACGGAACCCGAAGAGCTTTTTGCAATCTCGCACTCCGAAAGGTCCGAGAGCCGATGCGGGGATATCATCGACAGCCTCGAGGACTCCCACATCGGTCTGGTGAAGCAGGTAGTGCCCTAAGGCAGGGTGGATGGATGCGGCTTTGGCCTTGACTGCCCCGGATCATCAAACGAAGACCATTGGGGGTTCGAGTAGCCAAAAAAGCGCTTAATCGCAGCAGGGACTTCACACTCCATCCCCATCTAGAACTGTCGGATACCTGGGCCGGCCTGAGTGCCGCACGGGATATGAAAGGGGTTGTCGTGGGACCCAACCTCTTCTCATCATAACACGTTAGATTATTGAAACTCGTAACAGGCCTTAAGGAGGACTCAGGGCAAAGACCCCCACAGGTTGCGCAACGCCTTTCACGTCGGTACGGGGCAATTCCTCGACCGAAAACGAATCTCCCAAGTATTGCCGGGTCTGCTCACTCAGGATAATATCCTTTTTAAAGCGCTTGGTCAGTCCCTGAAGCCGGGACGCCAGGTTCACCGTCTCCCCCACCAGGGCGTAAGAGAGCCGCTCGGGGCTACCGATATTGGCGGCCAGGACTTCTCCTGTGTGGATGCCGACCCCGTGCTTAAGGGATTCATAGCCTTCTCGAACCAGACGTTGGTTCAACGCCCTCAGTCGGTCCCGCATCGTCAGCGCGGCGCGTGCTGCCAGGACCGGATGATCGCTCCGATGGAGTGGGGCACCGAAGACGGCCTCGATCTCATCCCCGATGAACTGAAGAATCAGCCCGTGGTAAGCATGGATGGCCTTTTCCATTTCCGTGAAGTAATTGTTCAGCATTCTGACCATGTCTTTGGGCGGTGTTGATGCGACCAAGGGCGTGAAACTCCGTAAATCCGCAAAGAGCACAGTGACCTCCTTGCGTTCGCCGTCGAGAGACACATTACCTGAAAGAATTTCATCACGGATCTCCGTGGTCACATACTTCCCGAACGTCTCCTTTATGAAGTCCCTCTCCTTGAGCCCAGCAGTCATCTCATTGATCACATCACCGGTATAACCGACCTCATCGTTGGAAGTCACCCGGACGCTTCCGTCGAACCGTCCATGCCGGACATTCTTGAGGACACGAATAATCTCCCGAAGGGGACGCGCCAGATTTCCGCCCACCAGAAAGGTAATCCATACA
The DNA here is from genome assembly GCA_037382425.1 of Deltaproteobacteria bacterium. Classification (GTDB taxonomy): domain Bacteria; phylum Desulfobacterota; class DSM-4660; order Desulfatiglandales; family Desulfatiglandaceae; genus JAIPDZ01. The sequence continues at coordinate 3,511 of JARRPY010000342.1, read as the reverse complement.
CCCACGGCCATGAATATCAGAGACTGCGCCAGCACGGCTATCCGGAGCGTCTCCAATGCCTGTTCAGGGTTCTCCATTCCTGAAATATGGGAGCCATAGGCGGCATTGAGCAATGATGCAAAGGGCACCAGATTACAGGCAAAAAGCAGCGCAAAAAGCCGGGTTCGGATGGTGATTCGGATGGTACCGGGCATCTGATAGATTCCACCCTGAGGGAAAAAATAGGGAATGATCCTTCTTTGAAGAACGAACTCAAATACAAAAAAAGCCACCGTCGTTGTGATGAGGCCGGTATAGATGCTTACAAAAAAAGCGTGTTCCAGAATATACGCATCCGCCCTTTGTCTCAGGGTTCCTTCTTCTGATACCTGCCGATATCGAAGGTACAGAAACCGGCGAATCGGTATTTCATAAATAAGGCCAGCCCCCATCCCAAACACAATGGCACTGGGGATGAACAGGCAATCAATCTGGTCGCCGAGCAGACTGATTTGGGGCGGGAATGAAGAGAAGAAGTCTTGGGTGAGGAACATAACCACGCAGACGCCGATCATATTGGCCACGAGATTGGAGAAAATCATGCCGTTTTCCAAGCGAAATAGTCTGAGGCGGGTCATCTTCTTTTCTCCTTGAGCACGACGAAAAAAAGCGTCCATTGAAACGAACGGGTAGGAATGGGTCGCATATGGATTGTATTTTGTTCGGCCTACGGTTACAATATCAAAGTAGGTTAATTATATATGAAAGGGGAGGTGGATAAATGAAAGAACTCAAGATCGGCTGTGGAAAGCCCACCGGTGCGACGGTGGGTGAAAAAACAGGTGAAAAAACCGTTGAACATCAGGTCCCAGCAAGAAAGGAGACAGCCATGTCTGTTGTCAGGGTGGGTCAAAAGGCCCCGGATTTCGAGGCCCCCGCATACCAGGGCGGGAATTTCGGGCAGGTGAACCTCTCGGATTATCTCGGCAAATGGGTCATTCTCTGCTTCTATCCGGGCGATTTCACCTTTGTCTGAGCCACGGAGTTGGCCGCAGTTGCGTCCAAATACAAGGAGATCCAGGACCTGGGAGCGGAGGTGCTCTCCGTCAGCGTGGACAGCCACTTTGTACACAAGATGTGGCAAGACAACGAGCTATCCAAAATGGTGGATGGGGGGGTTCCTTTTCCCATGCTGTCGGACGGACCGGGAAATGTGGGAAAGATTTACGGAGTCTACGACGAAAACGCCGGCGTTGAAATGAGGGGACGGTTCATCATCGATCCGGACGGCGTGGTTCAGGCCATCGAGATCCTCACCCCGCCGGTGGGGAGAAATGTGGAAGAACTCATCCGCCAACTCCAGGCATTTCAGCATGTGCGGAAGACCAGTGGGTCCGAGGCAACCCCTTCGGGCTGGCGACCCGGGAAACCGACCCTGACTCCCGGCCCCGATCTGGTCGGGAAAGTATGGGAAGCCTGGAAAGTGGAAAACGCATTTTAATCACCCCATGGCATCGATCCGGCGTCAGCGTTGTGCAGACGCCGGATCGACCTACTCATGTGACACGATCCATGCACCAGCCATGGGTCTCATGAAAAAGAGCCGATCAGTGGGGTGACGCCTCAGGACATTGATGCCTTCAGAAATACCGCCCGGACTTTTTTTCCGGATCCATCCGTCCGCGGGCCACGAGGAGCATCTGATTGCGATCCTCCACATGAAGGGCGCTCTCCAATCCTCCTGCATCCATATTGACGTTAATGGCTTCCTTGGTGAGGCGAAGGCCCATGGGGTTTTTGCTGTTCATGGTGCGGGCCAGTTCCATGGCCGTTTCCATGAGTTTGTCGCGCGGGACCACCCGGCTCACCAGTCCCAGGGACATGGCCTCCTCGGCGGACATGAAATTTCCGGTCAGCATAAATTCATAGGCCCGGCCCGCCCCCATGAGCCGAGGCAGGAAATAGCTGCACGCCATGTCCGCGCCCCCCAGTCCGATATTGATATAAGCCGCACAAAACCGCGCATCCACACTCACCACGCGAACATCACTGGCCAGGGCAAAGCTGAACCCCAGGCCCACTGCAGACCCGTGGACCGCACAGACGATGGGTTGGGGCACCTGCCGCATAATCAAGTTGAGCCGGGCGAGACGGGCCTGAAACCGGTAAAAGCGATCCATGTCCATCTCCGGTGCCAGTTTCATGACCGATTTCATGTCCAGCCCGGCACAGAAATGCTTGTCCCCGTTTCCCTTCAGCACAATGACATGGGTGTCGGAGTCATACAGCCGGTCCCGCCAAAAGGCCTCAAGCTCAGCCATCATCTCCGCGCTGACGGCGTTATACCGTCTGGGCCGGTTGAGGGATAAGATTCCGATCCCTTCCCCCGCCGCTTCGTATTCAATGGTCTCGTAATCCGCCATTCGGTTATCCTCCTGTAATCGACCGCTGATGAAAACTCTAATGGACGACCCATTTACCTGTCAAGACAGAGGCCGAACTGGGTCCTCCGATGGCGAACAAAGGCATCTGTATTTCAGCCGGATCAAATCAGAAGAGCCCTTGACTTGATGTCTCTTTAGCAGTAATGCTTTTCGTGTACAAAAACACGGCCCTCATAAAAAAGCCGCGCGATGGCATCAGTTCAGCGCGCACATCAGGGCATTTAAACCTTAAATGGTAAATGCCAAGACATCGTTTACCCAAACCTAAAGGCAAATTATGCCAGAAGATTGTTTACCCTATAAGATTAATCTGGTTACTTTGAAGGAACCGAATAGTCGAATGAGATGACTAGTTGGTCATCAAGGTAAACTTGTAATGTGTGTATGGATGTATCGATTACCGCCTTCACATAGCTGTAAACCAACTGAGCTGGGACCCTAAATTTCTCGGTAAATATGTCAAGTAGCCGATTACTACGAATAAAGCGGATGAGTATAATTTGTCCATCAGGGATATAATCAAGCTGGGGGAGCTTGGTTGCAGGAGGCACCAGCACGCGCGTATCATCAAATGTATCGGTTACTTCTGAGGGGGTTTTGCCCTTTAGGCAACTGTAACGGTGATGCCTGTTGTGGAATCGCTGGAAATTTTTGCTCTGCCGCTTCAGCATGGCATAGCTCGAGAACCATTGCCTCCTGAAGAAGTTTTTATCGTAAGAATCGTTGAAGCTCTCGATCACGCCGTTTCGCCAAGGCTCCTTTATGGGAATAAACACCGGTGTAATACCAAAATGGAGACACAGCCTAATCACCAGGCCGAAAGAACGGGGATGCCGGTTGCTGCCTCTGAATGAGAGGGCATTGTCTAAGCTGAGATAATCAGGCATTCCCATGGATTTCCAACATCGCATGAGGCTGTGTGCAACCTGACGATCTTCTTGGGTTCGTTGTGGTTCTATGTAGACCTGATGGGTGGCAAGATCGATGTTGTTCAATGAATAGAACCTCCCATCCCCTTTGATGTAGCGAGGGCCTACAAGATCGGCTTGATGAATATTGTTCTGACACAGTGCCTCCGTGAAATACGG
>JARRPY010000341.1:0-3609 GCA_037382425.1 Deltaproteobacteria bacterium | reverse complement strand
GGTATTCATCCGGAAGCGGCTCTTTGACAACCTTGACCGAGTTCATCTTTTCATAGCTCTTATTGATAAACTGGTTCTTGAAATAATCGTGGATAATTTCTCCTCCGAGTCCGGGGTCTTCCTCCTGCTCAAGTATATCGAGGCCTCGAATGGTAAAACTTGGATCCAGTGCCAGCATAACCTTGATGAAGGTTTTGTATCCGGGAAATTCTCCGGGAATCAGATAGGCCAACCGCTTTTTACCACGTACGGCTACGATAAACTTGTCGGCGTAGGTAAAGGAGGCGGGCGGAGCAATGACCTGACGAAGCACCTTGTCCCGCTCGGACATTTCGCTGGACCCCTCAACCGTTATGTCAAGGTCGTGCTTGTGTGTCAGCTTGCCGGCCAGATCAATGAGAAGAAACTCGTAGGTCTCTTTTTTGGCTTTTTTCACCGGGACCATATACCCCAGGTACTTTGTGCCCTTGTCATCGACGATATACCGGTAGACCGGAAGCAGGTCGAGGTCCGACGGAGCCTTGTGGGATCCTGAATATCCGAGAAGCCCCAGCATGGTGTTCTGGATGTCCATAAGCTCATTGTGCTTTTTGGCCTTGTCGGTCACCGTAAAAACCGACCCCATGATCAGTGCCGCGATGAGACAGGAGATCGTCAGTCCGATTGTTATTCGCAGTATATCCTTCAGTGTGCGGCTCCTTTTTGCGGAGCAAAACGCTTTGGTTTAAACCACTGCTCAAAGGCAGGGGTGAGAGGATTCATAAGGAGAATCGCATAACAGACGCCCTCGGGATAGCCGCCTTTCAATCTGATCAGGACCGTGAGGGCACCGATGCAGGTCCCGAACACAAGCTTGGCGCTCTTCTGGGTGGGGGAGGTAACATAGTCAGTGGCCATGTAGAACGCTCCCAGCACAACACCACCGGAAAGGACCGCGACAAGGGGCTGCCCGGTGAAGAGGGTATCCCCTCCGAAAATCCAGGTAAGAATACCGACGGATACAATCATCGAAACAGGGATATGCCAGGTACTATATTTTTTATAGATGAGGTAGAGCCCGCCGAGCAGCAGGAGCAGTGCCGAGGTTTCTCCGATACACCCGGGTCTCCATCCGATGAAAAAGTTTCCATAGATGCTGGAGAGAGAACCGAATTTGTCAATGAGGCCGCTTATTCCGTAATGCTTCAGGACAAAAAGCGGCGTTGCCGTGGAGACGGCATCAACGCCGGACCCCATGTATTTGAACACCGACCCGTCACGAATGGGAGCGAGCCAGGCCGAGGTCATGGCAACGGGAAAGGTGGCCACCAGAAACGCCCTGCCGATGAGCGCAGGGTTGAAGATGTTGAACCCGATACCCCCGAGGAGATGCTTGGCCACATAGATGGACATGACGCCGCCCAGAATGGGCATCCAATACGGCACGCCGGGAGGGATGATATAGGCCAGCAACATGCCGGTGATGACGGCGCTCCCGTCCCTGATGGTGACCGGACGATGGAGGAGTTTCTGGGTTATCGCCTCGGTTGCCACGCAACTGGCAACACTGATCAACGTGATCAGCAGCGTTTGAAAACCAAACAGAAAGATCGAGAGGATCAGGGGTGGAATGAGGCAGGCCACCACTGTCCACATGATCTTTTCAACCGACTCCCCGCTTTTCACATGGGGTGATACCGATACAGCCCAAATGCTCGACTGGCTTTCTGTCAATTCGCTCTTTTCCATTTCCTTCGAGATAGTCGAACTCCTTTACATGGTGAATGCACGGAAGACGCCGTGGCTATTTTTTTGCTTTCCTTTTTGCGAGTCTGATGAATTGCACCAGTGGCCTTTTAGCGGGGCAGACAAAGGCGCAGCAGCCGCACTCAAAACATTCAAAGACTCCGAATTGCGACGTTTCTTCGGCCCGGCCCGCTTCCACGTAGATGCCCACCTCATTGGGAGAAAGGCCCATGGGGCACGCATCGAGACACCATCCGCAGCGAATGCACTGCCCGTGCGGGCGATTGTCTATTTCATCCTCAGTAAGAAAAAGGACGCCGGAAGTGGTTTTCGTAACCGGCATGTCAAGATCCGATATGGCAAAGCCCATCATGGGGCCGCCCATTACCACCTTGGCAAGATCGGAGTTGGTGCCGCCCAGGTAGGAGACGATATCACGCAATCTCGTCCCGATCTTCACCAGAAGATTGGCGGGGCGATGAATTCCCTTCCCCGATATGGTGACGACCTTTTCATACAGCGGTTTATTGAGCACAACGGCTTCGTAGATGGCCCGCGCGGTCCCGATGTTCTGGACAATGACGCCCACATCAAACGGCAACCCGAATCCTGGCACCTTTCGCCCGGTTACACTCTGAATCAGCTGCTTTTCGGAACCCTGCGGGTATTTTACTTTGAGGCTGTCCACGTGAATGCGAACGCCGTTTGATGCACCGCTTTCCACAGCTTTTCTGAGCACTTCAACGGCATCCGATTTGTTCTCCTCGATGCCGATGTGGCATTCATTGATTCCGAGTATGGAGAGTATGATCTTGACGCCTTCAATAATTTCGTCCGGATGTTCGAGCATGGCCCGGTGGTCCGTAGTGAGATACGGTTCACACTCGGCTCCGTTCAGGATCAGGGTATCCACCTTGGCCTCGGGGGGAGGGGAGAGCTTCACGTGCGTCGGAAATCCGGCACCTCCGATGCCGACGATTCCTGCATCCTTGATCCTGGAGAGGAGTTCGTCGCGGGAGAGGGAGGTCCAGTCAGCGCGCTCATAGGCCGCCGGCGCTGCCTCATGATCAGTCTTGATCGTTACCGCGGGGGCCGTAACCGCGATGGGATGAGGCGCCATCCCGATGTTTTTCACCGTGCCTGTCACGCTTGCATGAATATTCGCCCCGAGCCCCTTGGACACCTCTCCGATGAGGTCTCCCTCCTTGACGTCGGATTTTTTCTTTACAAGAGGTGCGCACGGTGCACCGAAATGCTGATTCAGGAGGATATCCAGTTCATCGGGGACCGGCATGACCTCCGTTTCCAGATGAGCGGTCAATGATTTCAGTTCCCGGGGGTGGACGCCACCCTTCGGAAATGTGAGAAGAGATGCATTCATTTTTTTGTGACCAGAACCTGTAGTTTTTTGGGTTTATAGTTCGGATTGTGTCGGGAAAATAGAAAAAGAGCAAAAGTATGTCAAGAAAAAACTGAAAAATGGACTCGAAGGAGGTGTTATGCCGATGCGAGTATTTCTCTGGCGAGCTTCACATCAAGATCAATCTGATGGGCCAGTTCTTCAATGCTTTTGTAGGTTTTTTCCGCCCGCAGGCGTTCCAGAAAATTAACTCGTATGGTCTGTCCCAGCAGGTCCCCTGAATAGTCCAGGACGTGCGTTTCAATGGAGAGGGGGCCCTGGCCGAAGGTCGGATTATGCCCGATGTTCGTGACGCCGTTGTAGATTTGGCCATTGATCAGGACCGTTACCGCGTAGACGCCCTCCCGGGGTGTCAGTTCATCCACCACCTCAAGGTTGGCCGTGGGAAAGCCCAGAAGGCGGCCGCCCCTGTTTTTCCCTCGTATCACGGTTCCGGAGATCTGATAGTCGCGGCCCAGCAGTTT
>JARRPY010000340.1:0-4162 GCA_037382425.1 Deltaproteobacteria bacterium | reverse complement strand
AAATTTTCTGATGGCCGCCTGGCTCCGGTCCTGCTCGACCTCTTCGATCTCGTATTCGGTGGTCCCCATGCCGTTTTCCACACCGCCGTAGATCTGGGCCTCCACGTCCTTCCCCTTGATCACATTGAGCTTTTTGACCCCCGGCGCCAGGGCATCAAAGTCCTCGGCTTCGGAATTGATCAGTCCCGGGGCCTGGTTCATCATATCGATGCAGGCCTTGTCCACGGCCACCGGATCCAATGAACCGAAAAGGCCCAACCCGTTTACGATGGGCGTGTCGGTCCACCCATAGCAGTCACAACAGGGGGTGATGTCCACCGCATAATTCATGAAAAAGAATTTTCCCGCCTCCCCGGTCAACATGGCGGCGAGCGCCGAATCGGCAATCCGTCTTCCCAGGGCCGGGAGGTGATCAAACCGCTGGATACCCCCCACGCCCGCCATATTGACACAGAGGTTGGCGCACGCAAAACAATAGACACAGTCTTCGAGATCGATCTCAAGGCCCTGATCCGTCACGTGTACCGCACCCTCCGGACAGCAGGCCTCACAGGTCTCCCACCAGTCGCATTCCCGTCCCGTACAGATGCTCATATCCACCACGGGCTTGTCTCCGGCCAGCGCGCCGTGGAGGTTCATCTTCCCCCGCTTGCTGGCGCCCCCCACCCCCACATTCTTGATGGACCCGCCATACCCGCCGGCGGGGTGGCCTTTGAAATGTGCCAGGGAAAGCACGGCATCCGCATCCGCAATGGCCCGGGACACAAATTGTTTATTCAGATAGGTCCCGCGGCCTTCAAGATCCACGATCACATCATCCGTGCCCAGCCATCCGTCGGCGATGACCACCGGACATCCCATGGTCCCATGATTAAACCCATTCTGATTGGCCGTCTCCAAGTGATCGACGGCCAGGGTTCGGCTGATCCAGGGATGATAGGGCATGGTGGTGGTATCGGTCACAAAGGGCTTGCACCCCACATCCTTGAGCGCCTCCACGAACGTGCGGACAATCACCGGCCTGAGATACCCCACATTATAGGCCTCGCCCATGTGCGTCTTGACCGCCACAATATCCCCCTTCTTAAGGGTATCCAGCCATCCGGAATGTTCCAGAATCTGTCGCCCTTTTATGGCCGTGGACTCCAAAAAACGGTTTGCCCTCGCATTCATGTACCACACTTTTGCCTTACCCATTGAATTCCCTCCATATTCGTTTAAAACAATCTGTGTTTCCGATTAGACCCTTTACATGCAACATATGTTCTCGCTTAACTCTATAGTTATAATTTGTTTTTCTTACTCGCCGCTGAACCCTTCATGCACCGCCGATACGATGGCCTTCAAATTCTCCATGGGCGTGGGCAGGGGGACGGCACACTCAGGACCGATCATGTGTACCCCGGACTCCACCGCATATCGTGCCTGTCGGTATACATCGTCCGGCGTCCCCCTGAGGAGCGTCTCAGGGTTATTTACGTTTCCCACGAGAGACATGCGGTCCTTGACCTGGTTCACCACCATTTTCGCATCCATCTGCCATTCGAAATGATAGGCGTCGAATCCCGCATCCGCAAACATCTCCAGGCGATCCCTGCAATTCCCGCACACGTGCAAAATCAGGGGGCCGTTGATCTGAGCCGTGATTTCCCGATGAATGGGAAAGAGATACTCCCTGTAGTGATGGGGACCCACCAGATCCCCCGTGGCATGATCCGCCAGCACGACCACGTCGGCCCCTGCCTGAAACTGGGCATTGGCCACTTGAACGGTCACAGGCATCAACTGCCTCAGCATCCGATTGACCGTATCCCGGTCCCCCTTCCCCACCCTTCTCAAAAAGTTTTCAACCCCGGCCAGATGATAGCAGAGCGTCCAGGGACCCATGACTTTCCCCACGATGGCCACCCGTCCGCCCAAATGACGGCGAAGGATGGAGAGGGCCTCCAACACCACCCGTATGGACGGCTTCTCGAGAAGGTTCTCAGGAACTTCGATGGGGGAGAAGTCTTCGTAGGGCGCGCTCTTGGCATCGGGCATCATATTCCGGTCCCCCCACTCCACATGGGACCCGAGGGCCGCGGCCTCCTGCTGCACACTGTATTCGGGCATGACCGTGTCAAACCCCAGAATCTCGTGTCCGGCCATGGCCAGATCCGCCATGGCCCGGGGCTCAAGATGGGCTTCCGGAAAAGAAACACCCGCCCTATCCATGAGGTCATGGCAGGCAATGGAGGTGGGGTTCACGGCCGGAGGCCGTTTTCCCTTGCGCCCGGCAAAAATCGCGGACATCACCAGATTATAGGAAGATGATTTCATGTTCACATTTATTAGAGGTGAAGACCGGCCAAACCACGGGGCAGGGATCTGTTGAGCCGGTTGATGACATGTTACAATAGGGGAAAAAACCGGCGGTGTCAAGGTTTCCCGGGCCTCCACCGTCCTTCTTCCTAGGACACGTGAGAAAGGTCTCACGGAAATTTCACACTTGCCACCCCGCCCCATAAAGGGTAAGATCCACGACAATCTGCCGGCATCACAACCGGGGCAAAACTGGCTTTGAAAATTGAGTTCGCCGATGCACTGAAACAAATCGAGGAGGCAAATAAATGGATATTAGAGAACCCGAAATTAAACGAGAGGAGATCCTCATGCTCGAGGATCCCAATTTCAATCGGGAAAATATCTGCATCGTCAGCGGTGCCGGAACCGGCATCGGCAGGGCCACGGCCATTGCAGCAGGGGCCAACCAGTTGTCGGTGGTGGGCCTCGATTTCAACGAAACAGAAGGGAAGAAAACACAGCAACTCGTTCGCGACATGGGCGGGAAGATGATATTTGTCAGGACCGATCTGACCATAGACGCCGACATCCAAAACGCGGTTAAAACGGCAGCCCAACAGGGGCACATCAAATACCTGGCCAACATCGCCGGGATACAGCATATCGACTCCATAGAGAATTTCCCCATGGAGACGTATGACTATATGATGAAGCTGATGCTTCGGGCCCCGTTTTACCTCTCAAAACTCACCTTCCCTCATATGAAAAAAAGCCCCGACGGCACCGGGGCCGTCGGGAACATGACGTCCATACACGCCCACATCTGCACCCTGAACAAACCGGTCTACAACATGACCAAGTTCGGACTCAGGGCCCTGACCCAATCCCTCGCCGCGGAGGGAATGGGAAAAATCCGTGCCTTTTCAGTCAGCACCGGTTTCATCAAAACCGCCCTCACCTTAGGCCAAATCCCCAGCCAAGCGGAACAACGAGGCATCACTCACGAGGAGGTCGTCCGGAATGTGATGCTCGGCAGTTCGCGGGTCAAAGAGATGATGTCCCCCATTGAAGTCGCCAACCTGTTTGTCTTCGGATTTTCCCGCCATGCCAAATATCTTACGGGCGGAGACCTCCTATTTGACGGCGGCATGGTGCTCACGTACGCGGAGAAAAAGGCGGAAGCAGAGGCCACGGGATAGGATGTGCGATTGCTCACCGGCAATTCACGATTGGGGCCCCCCTGGTTATACCAGATGTGTGGTTGTTCAGTCCGAGATAAATTGTGAGCGATCCCTTTTTGATCCAATGAATGCGCCCAAGTCATATCAGTCCCAGGACATCTCGAGACCTTTTGGATGGCTTCTGATCCTTGTGGCGACCCTGCTACCGATCTTTTGCATCGTGTCGCCTGCGGGCGCCTCCTGGACGGTGGATCCGGCCCGATTCCATGCCTCGGCCCACGGACAGATCTCGTGCTTGACATGCCACGAAGCCGTATCAGATCAGGCCCTCCATCCCGACCCCCGCAACATGGGGCGGGAGGATAAAGCGGCCGTTGCCACGAACCAGTGTCTGTACTGCCATGACGGGATCATGGAAGCGCTTAAGGCAGGGTCTCACGGATCCATGGAGGTGGTCGACCCCGCCGAGTACGAGGCCTGCACCGGGTGCCACAATCCACACACTCAGGTTCGCCTCCAGGATATAAAGACCGGTCGATTCGACCCGAAAAAGCCTGTAAACGCGCAATGCGGTTCTTGTCACGACGCCCACGCCGCGCTGCCTGCTTTACCCGAGGAAGACAGGCCCTGCATGACCTGCCACCATCCCATGGGTGAGGACACTGCCGAGGCCACACAGCGACAAAAGGCCCTCTGCC
>JARRPY010000339.1:0-3618 GCA_037382425.1 Deltaproteobacteria bacterium | reverse complement strand
CGAACGATCTAAGCGTCTCCGGTTTTTAACGCGTCATAGGCCGCCTGGATCTCCTTGAAGCGGATTTCCGCCAGGTCCCTGAATTCCTTTCCCAGATGAAGCACCTTATCCGGATGGTATTGACCGGCGAGGCGGCGGTAGGCGGACCGGATGTCCTCTTGGGAAGCGTCCCGTGCCACACCCAATATCGTATAGGGGTCTTTCGGGTCTTCGGTGTGGGCCTTCTGTTCTTGCCATGTTTCCCCCCTCCGGGTCTGCTCTTGATGGGCACCATCCCTTTGATACCCATACCGCCGCTTTCTGTAGACATACAGGTACCACCACAATGCCCCCAATACAACGATATCATCCAGCCAGCCCACACCCGCAAACAGGTCAGGGAAAAGATCATAAGGGGACAAAACGTACAAAACGGCCAGAACGCAAAGAAGAACTTTCATTGAGTACGGGCTTCTTTGATGAGGTCGTTGCCGGATGCCTCGAGAAATTGGTCTAAATCATCTTTCCAGTCTACCATGGCATCGTTCCCCTGCTTTCGCGTGTAGCGGTTCTCCAGGAGACAATTGACGGGCCTTTGGTCCCCGTCGGGCAGTTCCTTCAGACTGCAGGGTTCGAGAGGGGCTTCGATGTTGAGTTTGTCCAGCACATATTGTGCATATTCGAAACGGCTGCAATATCCATCGGCCGTCGCGTGGAAGGTCCCTCTTGCCTGATTGTCCAGAAGGGCCTTGATTTGGTGGGCCAGGCGATACCCCCATGTGGGGGATCCGAACTGGTCGTCAGGGAGCTTCATGACATGCGGTTTCTTCTGATGGGCCCATGCCAAAAGAGACTTGATGAGATTGGATCCGGCGGCGCCGTACACCCAGTGGGATCGAAGAATGATATAATTCGGTGAGTTCTCTCTGATGGCGGTCTCGCTCTCCAGCTTGCTCTTTCCGTAGGCAGAAAGGGGGTGGGGGGTGTCGTCCTCAAAATAAGGCTGAGGCATGGGTTTGGTCCCATCAAAAATTTCTCCACACGAGATGTGAACCATTCTGCAACTGAATCTGGCCGAGGTCTGCGCGAGATTCCTCGGGCCCTCCACATTGATCTTTCTGACCGCGAATTCATCTGTTTCGCAACGCGCCCAATCGGTTAATCCCACGCAATTTAAAACAACATCGGGTGACAGTTGGTCAAAGGTCTCAATGACGATATCCCAACTGGTAATATCCATGATTTCTTTATTCGGACAGAACACCTCATGGTCCTGGCTGAAAACCCGTTTGCACTCAGTTCCCAACATTCCACTGCTTCCGGCGATGAGTATCTTCATCTTGATCCTCGCTCAATGTCATGACCACCACACCCTCGCTCGCTTTCCCTTTCACAAGGGCAGCTTAAGTGAGTTAAGGCCTTATGCCAATTGATAAAAAATAATACATGTTGTGAAAAAATCCACTAAATCTTAATCAACGATTCTAATATAACTGATTTCCATAGAAATTTCAAGATTCTAAGCTTGCGTAGCAACGTTGTGTCCTGTATTTTAATCGTGGTCATGCCGGTATGGTCGTCAAAACGGACTCGATGTTTGAGGCGCTTTTTCCATGAAAGGATATCTCCGGGTCATCGCTTTTATCCAGGCCGCGATTTTCATGCTCGCGCCATCCGGGGGTTCAGTGGCACAGGAACCCGACCGTGAGGTCCGAGCGAGCATCGGATCGTCCGAGAATCAGGTGAATGAAACGCTCCTCAGGGGAATTCATCTCCTCTACAATCGGGAGTTCGAAAAGGCGGAAGGTCTTTTCAGGGCGGTGGAGCGAATAGCCCCCGACAGGCCCGGGGCTTACTTCTATCTGGCCATGGTGTCCTGGTCCCGCCTGGCAGCAGGGTTTTGGTCTTCTGATGAAGTCGCTCAGTTCAAAAAACGGATTGATCGCACCATTGCGGTGGCAAAAACCCGCTTCGATAAAGGAAAGGGAGACAGCTACACCTATTTTTATCTCGGCGGTGCGCTCGGGTTTGACGGTCGATTCGAGCTTATGGAGGGGAATTGGATCACCTCTTTTTTTCTGGCCTCAGACGCCATAGATGCCCTGAAAACGTGCCATGATCTGAATCCCGATAACAAGGATGTGCTCTTGGGTTTGGGGACCTTTGATTACTATACCGCCAGGCTCTCGGGTTTTCTGAAATTCTTGACCTATTTTCTCCTACACAAAGGGAATAAAGCGGAGGGCCTTAGAAAGCTGACCATTGCCGCCGATGAGGCCGTCTATTCCGCTACCGAGGCCAAGAGCATGCTCCTTCACATCTATCTCTTTTTGGAGAATGACCTCGAAAAGGCTTCTGCCATTTCAGAAGCGCTTTCCCGTACCTATGCCTTGAATCCACGGTTCAAAGTCCTTCATGGGGTGAGTCTCATCCGGCTGGGGAAAGAAAGCCAATATCGAACCATCGTAAATGAGTTGCAAAAGGAGGGTGACAACTGTGAGAATGCGTTTCAGGCCGCTGCCTGGCGCAGGCGGGCTGTTTACCTTGAGTCCATCTTTTGCCTATTTAAGGGCGACTACGCGGGTGCGAGGGCCAAGCTGTGGGATATATTGTCCGACCAGGACCCGAAGCATGACCCGGCCATGATTGCCTGGCCCCGAATCAAACTCGGAATGAGTTATGATCTCGAGGGTGAACGGGACAAAGCCGTCGCCATTTATGAAGATGTCCTTCATATGAAAAATGGCGCAGGGGCGCAGTTCTTGGCCGAAAAATTAATCAATAAACCACTTCGGAAGGGGGACCCGTTCATTGGGTACTAGCCGATGAAACGAATGTATGTCAGATGGATCTTCCTATTGAGTCTGCTATGGTTGGCGGCTGGGTGCACCAGAATGGCTTTGTATGCCACCGGTGATCTGGTTCCCAACCTGACCGGCGCCTTTTTTGAGGAATGCGATGTGGATTTGGCAGGAGAGGCATTGCCCGGACAATTAAAATTATTGGAAGGCCTCCTCAAGAACGCGCCTCGAAATCGACAATTTCTGACCGCCCTGTGCATGGGATTCACGGGATATGCCATGCTTTTTGTGGAAGAATCCTCTCCCGGTCGGGCGTCTATGCTTTATCTGCGTGCCAAATCGTATGGACTGCGGGCACTCGGGATGGGCGCGCCCATGCCTCGGAACATTGATGAGAAATTGACTGCCTTGAATAAGGCATCCCTTGAGCCCCTTTTCTGGACTGCGCTTTCGTGGAACGCGTGGATACGCCTGAATCTGGATAGCCCAACGGCCCTGGGCCAGTTGAACATGGCTCAAAAATGCCTGGAACGGGTAATGGAGATAGACCCCGCCTATTTTTATGGGTCACCCTATATTGTGTACGGTTCCATGCTCGCCGCAAAACCCAAAATCCTCGGTGGAGACGTTGCCCGGGCCAAAACGTATTTCTCCAAGGCCATGGCGTTGACCGGAGGCAAATTTTTCCTGGCCCAGTATTATTATGCCAGGACCTATGCGGTCAGGGTTCAGGACAAGGACCTATTTCTGCGACTCATAGAAGAGGTGGAAAAGAGATCGCCCGACGGCATCAAAGCAGCTTGTCTGATCAATCAGGTGATGAAACAGCGAATGGCGG
>JARRPY010000338.1:0-5341 GCA_037382425.1 Deltaproteobacteria bacterium | reverse complement strand
TGGGACGGGTGCTGAAGCAGGAGGGCCTGTACGCCCTCAATTTCACTTGCCGGGCCGCGGATGGCGGAAACCGCTGGATCAGGGACCTGTCCGGTCGCATCCTGAAGAAGCTCCGCCCCGATGCCGTCATTGCCCTTCACGATGTGAGGCCGCCTGATGAGCGCCTGTTTTCTTATTGGCTGAGGGAGATGGACCGCATCCTGTCCGGGATTAAGGCGAGGGGCTTTAAGGTGATGCCTTTATCCGAGCTGATTGGGCGGCCGGTGATGATAAAGACCCCTACGGGCGGCTCTGACGCCTCATGATATAAGCAAAGATTAGGACGGGTTTGTGCAGTCTTCAAGCTTTAAACCCGCTAAACTGGCTATGGTCGCCTGGCGTTCATCCGAGGTCAGAAACCGATCTGCTTTGAGGGCCAATGCAGTGGCTACATGCAGGATATCCAATGATCTCGCGCCTGTTTTTTGGGTATGGTCGCGAGAGAGATTTGTGGCCGTACCATTGTATTCGCCCAGTCCACAGGAGGGCGGTAGTAGATTTCTCGGTTCTGATGGTCTTCAAATTCTGACAGAACCTGTTGTATCTGTACTTCGCTGATTTCTGACCGGAACTGTTTCAGATACAAAGCATTTTTGAATTCGAGTTCGTGAAAGGCCGTTAAGGGGATGGCTTCATTATAAAAATTAGGCCAGTCAATGTCACGCTTTGGGCCCAGGGCAGCTATTCTCGCCACCGGTTTTCCCCTCTTCAGAACCAATATCTCCTCACCAGCGCCGATTTCCCTGAGTACCTTGGCAAAATTTTTTTGGACATCCCCAACGGTCGTCGTTTTCATGGCAGCCTTTCTCCTATGTTTACGCTTATTTTATGCGTAAAGATCGACGGTGCCAAGGTGGACCTCGTCCACGTCGCTCACCATGTCCCCCATGGGCAGAAGATTTGAAAACCCGCCTAAAAATAGACCCCCACCATGAAGACAACGGAGTCCACGCTCTGGTTGTGACTGCTCAACCCGGCATTGGAGAGATGGTCCCACCTCAGGGCGGTGAACAGGGTCTCCCTTCCCAGGGGGAAATCCGCCCCGAAACCGGCCCGGGGGTTGAAATTGATGCGCGATCCCTGGCCTTCCACCTGAAAATTGGTATAAATGACGCCGAGCCCGCCTTCGATATAGGGGGTCATGAACCCGGTGGAGAGGGCATCGATGTAGTATAAGATCATGACCCCGGCAGAGGCCATGACATCGTAGTCCGGCTTTGTGGTGGATCCCAGACTGACTTCCACTTTCACTCGGAGGCCGTCGGGCACGGACTGGTACCAGATCTTGCCGAAATCGAAGATGCCCAAGAGCGTCCCCATCCAGAATCCGATGTCGCCGTCCGGGAAGAAACTATTCCCGTAACTCAGCGCGACCCCATAGCGATTCGGAACCGGTTTTGCACCCTCCTCTTCACCTCTCCCCATACTTGGGAACAGTACGACCATCAGAAACAGGACCATGAGAGGCCATGGGCTGAAGAATCGTCTCCGGGCGCGGGGGCATCGCATGATTAAGAGCCTCTAAATCTAAGAGATGATCGCCGTTTGGTAGAACGGATGTGATGAATCAGCCTATCAGCAAAGCAACCGGCGAGTCAATAGATCTTGACAATCACGGGGGGGTAACATAGGTTTTTGCCTCTATTGTATTCGTGCCGAACAAGGAGCGAGGAGGACAATGGGTCTTCCTGAAGAGGGTGCCGATGATGAATTCAGGCGAGGGAGCCAGCTACGAGGTCAAACTTCAGGTGCCGTTCCATGACCTGGACCCCATGAACATGGTATGGCACGGCAATTATCTGAAATATTTCGATGTGGCCCGGCTGGGCTTGTTCCATGAATGCGGGATCGATCTTTTCGATTATTTTGAAAAGACGAATTATCTCTTTCCGATTATCAAAACCAATACCAAACACGTCATTTCGTTGCGCAACCGCGACGAATTTATTTGCAGGGCCACGGTAATGGACGCAAGGGTCAAGATCGTCATGGGGTTTGAGATCCGGCGGGTGGGGCAGCGAGACATATGTGCCAAGGGAAGAAGTGAGCAGGTGGCGGTCAAATATCCGGAAATGGAAATGAGCTTCGAAATACCGGATGATATCCGGAAGGCCCTGGGGTTCTAAGCATGGAAGCAGTGCTTCGGGAGGCCTATATCATCGGCCTGGAGCGGGTGAGTGCATGGTCGGATCTTCTGGATCAGATCAATGTGTTTCCCGTGGCCGACGGAGATACCGGACGGAACCTGACCTCCACACTTTCGCCCCTGAGGGAGCTTGACCAAGGTCAAGAGAAAATCGTCAAGAGACTTTTGCTCTCGGCACGGGGGAACTCCGGAAACATCGCGGCCCTCTTTTTTTCGGGCCTTTTGAGTGCATCATCTCCACGCCTGATGCCTCAGGCCGCCGAACTGGGCAGAGACCGGGCCTGGCAGGCCATCGGAGATCCGGTCTCCGGCACCATGCTGGATGTGGTGGATGCGCTGCCAAAGCTCATACACGGATTCCCCGACCACCCGAAAGGCCGGGACGTGGCCGGGATCACAAACCCCCTCGCAGAAGTGGTGAGAAAAACCCATGAGCGCCTGCCCAAGCTCAAAGACGCCGGCGTCGTGGACGCGGGGGCACTGGGGATTTACATTTTTCTGGAGGGGTTCTTCAAAGGACTGGTGAAGGACACCGGCGCATTTCGTACGGTGAACGATACGTTTGGGGATTTGCTCAAGGTCTCATCCGGGTTCGCCGGAAGCAGCGAGACGGGCTATTGTGTGGACATGGTGGTTCGGTTCGACGGGGAGTCGATGCCCGCGATCGATCGGTTAGCCGAACACGGGGACAGTGTGGTGGTCATTCCCCATGAGGACGTCTATAAGGTTCATCTCCACACCCGCAACAGAATGGAGGCAAAGACGGGCATCGAATCGCTCTGCCATGTCATTGAATGGGCGGATGATGATTTGGGCCGGCAAACCGCCCGGTTCAGGCCGGATGATACGGCGCAATGCATTCACATCATGACGGATGCCGCAGGATCCATCACCCGCGAGGAGGCCCGCGAATTGGGGATCACCCTGCTGAACAGCTATATTACGGCCGGGGACATCTCCCTTCCGGAGACATTGTTCAAGCCGAAGCATCTCTATGAGCGCATGAGGACGGGCGTTAAAGTCTCCTCCTCTCAGGCATCGGTATTCGAGCGCCATCAGCATTATGAAAGTGCGTTGAGCCGGTACGACAGGGTCCTTTATCTGTGTGTGGGCTCCTTTTACACCGGAAACCATGAGGTGGCCCTTCAGTGGAAAGCGACCCACGATGCCGATGACCGGTTCACGGTGATCGATACGGGCACCGCGTCGGGCCGTTTGGGCCTGATCGCCACGGCCACTGCCAGGGCATCAACCCGGGCAAAGGATCCGGATGCGGTGGTGCGGTTCGCGCAATCGGCGATTGAGCAGTGTGAAGAGTATGTTTTCCTGGACAAACTTTACTATCTGGCGCGTGGTCCGAAACAACCGGGCCCAGCTGGAGTTTGCGCTCTTAAAGCTCCGTGCACGGTTTGATGCCGATGCGTCGCCGCTCATGATGTTGCAGTATACGGATAACGAATCTTGGGTCCGGGACGTGGTCCACAAAACGATCACAGAACGTTATCCAAAAGCGGAGATCATACTACACCCCCTTTCGCTCACCTCAGGAGTCCACATGGGTCCGGGGACCTGGGCTATGGCCTATCTTCCCGAGATGGCCGTGCGATCAGATTTTAGATAACCCGAAATGGGATCGTCGCTCAATCCCCACAGACGCCACAGTTCATGAAACGTCTCTCCTATACTATCTTCCGCGCTGCTTCAAAGTTCGTGGGCCTATGGGTGTTAAAGGGGTTTGCCTGGATCGTCTCCTCGGGCTATTTCGTCTTCTTCCCCGGCCGGGTACGAGTGGGAGTGAGATTTTACCGGGCCCTGTTCCCCGGCCGAGGCGGGCTTGCCTACCTGGTCTGTACCTGGCGGCAATATCATCGTTTTGCCCGCGTTTTTGTGGAACGGGTCATGCTGGATCACCCGGATAATATCTCTTTCACCTCTCAGGGATTCGAACATCTCAAAGCGGCTGCCGCGAATGGCGCCGGGGGCATTATTCTCATGTCTCACCTGGGAAACTGGGAGATAGCGGCCCATCTTCTGCATCGCGAACTTCCGGGCGTTAGACTGCTCATCTTTATCGGGGGCAAAGAGCGGGAGGCCATCGAAAAAATGCAGAAACAGGGGTTGATGGATGCGGGCATACGGATCGTGGCCGTGGATCGGGAGGGCGGGTCCCCGTTTGATCTTGTGGACGGGATAAGGGTCCTGAATGAGGGTGGGCTTATCTCCATGACCGGAGACGTCCTCTGGCATCGCGCCCAGCGCAGCATCCCGGTGGCCTTCCTGGGGCATGAAGTCCGTGTCCCCGAAACGCCCTATCGTCTCGCCCTCTTATCGGGTGCCCCCTTGTTTATTTTCTTTTCATACCGGACCCGAAAGGCTGGTTTCCATTTTGTCGGTTCCGAACCGATCCATCTGCATGCGCATTCGCGGGAGCAAAGAGAAGCGGCGGTCCGATCAGCGGCGCAAACCTACGCCGACGTACTGGAGCAGGCCGTGAGAGACCATCCCTTTGAGTGGTACCATTTCGAGTCTTTTCTGGGTGCGCCCTGCCAAGACTCGTCTGGAAAGCAATCCTGATTCCATATTGTGAAGCACTCATGGTGATTAAGTTCTCTGTGTGCCCAAAAACAGAAGGGGCCCCGGCATTGTCTGGGAGACAGGCAGGAGGCCGTGGAGGCCATCTTATCTAAAAGGCATGAACGATTCTTCCAAAAACGAGTATTTTGTTCTTACACAACAATACCAGATCTAACCTCGAAAACCTCATCACTCGACCATCATATAGGCAACCTTCACTTTCGAGACACCCAATTTATTCATGGATACCAACTGTAACCCCGAAAAATGGGCAATGTAAAGATCGTAGGGGGATCTTGAGCATTTGGGCTTTCCCATTCACCTTGACATCTGCTCCTCCCTGGGTTTTAATCAAGTTGAATCCTATTCATTCCAGGTAACTTGAGCTAACCCAACAACACAACTTTAACCTTCTGGGAGGAAATCATGGTTCCATGGCTCCAGAGGGTGGTGAGAATAAAGCCTCCAGTGGATAACTGCATCCGCTCGGAGGTTTTTTGGTTCTTGGGGAGGTGAATTCATGAGCTCAGAAGAGGTTAAGAGAAAGCTCACCGCCATCCTCAGTGCCGATGTCCAAGGATA
>JARRPY010000337.1:0-3654 GCA_037382425.1 Deltaproteobacteria bacterium | reverse complement strand
GGTCCGTCAGCGCCACAACCTCCCAATCCCCTTTTCGGGGTCCGTCCGAAATCTTGATCTTCTGCCCCACCTTGAAAGGGTAAGATCTGAAAACCGTTATGTTATGAAGCGCCATCATTTACTCCCGGTTTCTGATTGTCAATCACAGAGAAAGATTGTGTGCCAGCATACTCATACGATGCATCAAAATGCCATGGAATGACCCCTCGGTTATTATACCAAAGATGTTGGTCGAGATCACGGCATGCCGAAGGGTTTACCACTCGCCATATGTCTTATGACCCGAGGAAATCCTGAGCAAACTGAAGCTATTGGACAAATCGACTGCTTGGGCGAACACTATTTAAGTTCTTCAAACTTATCATGCCAGGCACAGTTATTACAGTAGGTTTCCGTACCGTCCCTTACCTCTGGGCACTCTTCGTCCGTCAACGTGTCCTCAAAGTAAATTTCACCATCCCGGCACTCGAATTCATAGAGATCATATTCGTCATCGGGGTTTTTGACATAAAATCTTTTGCTCCCGCAAATTGGGCATTTTGCATCGGCCACCGGTATTCTCCTTGCTGAGCAACAATTCAGATAAACACGCCTACTTCCTTTGGCATAGCTATTCGATAATCTCTATGGCATTCGCCCCACATTCATCTGCGGCCTGGCGTACTAGATCGTAATATTTTTCAGGAATGTCGTCCATTTTTACAATCGATTTCAGTTCATCTTCATCGTATTCAAACACTCCAGGACACAGATCGTTACAGTTTCGGTCCCCCATGCATTGATTTGAAATGATCACTTTCATGGCCGTCCTCCTTTTGTGAGTATTTAGAATAGATTAGCGTAATGCGGCTTTTACCGATTCAAATCCTAAGCGGTCGATCATTTTGCCGAGGCGTTCGCCTTTGTTGGCGTTTTCCTTATAGTAATCAACGACCTGACTGATTTTGTTAAGGGCCTCCTCATCACTCAAATCCACGGCCAATTCCTCAGCGATTCGGGGATTCATCCCCACATTCCCACCGATCACCAGGGTCCAGCCTTTGGGTTTGCCGAACAAACCGACATCCCGCACCCATGATTCCGCGCAGTTGATATGACATCCAGAGACCGCCATTTTGAATTTCCCGGGAAGATCCAGGCCATGGTATTGTGCGTCCAGTTTCATCCCTATTCCCAGGGCGTCCTGCTGCCCCATCTTGCAGAAGGTGTTTCCGGGACAGGTTCGTATACTGCGGACGCAAAGGCCGACTGCTGCACCGGGTCCCATGTTTAATTCCTTCCACACCGCATCAATATCTTCTTCCTTCAATCCCACGATAGCGATCCGCGTTGCGCCGGTGATTTTCATGGCCTGGGCCTTGTATTTCTCTGCCACATCCGCAAGTTTTCGCAGTATATCCGGCGTGACAACACCGCAGGGAATATGCGGAGCGATGGCGTAGGTTTCTTTATCTCGCTGAAGGATCGCTCCTTTTTCTCCGAGCTTAAGCATTGTGTCCCCCTTCTTTTTTATTCAATGGCCGATGCTGATCAAAAACGTACGATTAGACGATGATATATTCCTGTGAAGAAATATTCAATGATTGGGCCTGATTGTCAATCGAAATCACCGAATTATACTCTAAATGAATTTCGAGGCGGGAATGGCATTTCATTTCACATTCGCGTTTTCCAAGGAAAGCGCATTGGAACAGGAAAAATGATAGAAGGGTCGATTCAAATTGACACAAAAGGCATTTTTTAATTACACTCGCCTTAGATAAGAGCATCGGCCCGCCTTGTTAGCATAAACCAGCGCTTTCTGTGTGAGAGCACCGACAATTAAGTGACCAAAATGACATCGTAAGAACTGCGCAGGCGCAAATGTAATCCTTGAATGCGTTGAAGGATTGCCGGCCATTTCCTACGAGCGTCGCCAGTGATTATTTCGGTCGAATAAAAAAACGATAGGAGGACTGAATAGACGATGAGTTCTCTACCTGCGATAGTACGCAATGGTGCCATATTCGTGTCGATCTCCATCTTTAATTTAGGCTGTTCGGTTCTTGGGATCCATAGCTATGAGACACCCAAATACGAAGTGGTGTTGAAAGAGGATAACAAAGAGATTAGACGGTATGAACCTTACATCGTCGCAAAGACGACGGTAAAAGGGGAGTTCAAGGAGGCTCAGAGCGCCGCTTTTAAGATTTTGGCCGGTTATATTTTTGGTGACAATACAAAAAAACAGAAGATCTCGATGACCGGCCCAGTTGTGCAAAAGCCGGTCTCGGAGAGGGAGAAAATCCCAATGACCGGTCCTGTCATCCAAATTCCAAGTGAGGACGGCTGGATAATGACCTTTATGATGCCTTCTTCGTATACAATTGAAGACCTGCCAGCCCCAACAGATAAGCGGGTCAGCTTTGATACGGTTCCTGCAAGATATACTGCAGCCATACGGTATACCTGGCTGGGAAGTAAAACCCGAAATGAACGTGAGGCCGCCGAGTTGAAAGATTGGTTGTCAGGCCTAAAGGAATATGAACCTATCTCAGCCCCGATGTATGCGGGGTATGATCCCCCATGGACGTTGCCGTTTTTTCGGCGAAACGAAATGATGATAGATATTAGGCGAAAACAAGGCCGGCATCAGCCGAAAACAGGGCAAGTTAGTTGTCGGAAAGCAAGGAGATTGGCTGCTAATGAAAATGAGACGCGTGACAAAGCGATTTTTTAAATGGATTCTCATCATTCTCAGCTGGATTTTTTTGCTTTTAGCGGGATTTATGGCGCCCTCAGTTGCCCAATGTGAGATTCAAGAAACCGAAGATAAAACGCCACCGACTTTTAAATCTGGCTGGTCCCCCTAAGTGCAGGGTGGGGCACTGCATCAGTTTGATGCGGACATCGATGATGGCAGTTGCTTTAGTGTAGATCGCTATTTCATACAAGGGGGATTGGCCTACGCGGTGGACCCGGGTCGAACCATTTCCGTGGCGCTGGGCTACGGCTTGGACCATTACGACTTCTCTGGAAACGTCGGGTTTGGGCTTCTGGACCCATGGGAAAATGTTCATACCCTGAGGTTAAGCGTGCCGGTACGTTGGGGAATTGATCAAAAATGGAGCGTCTATTTTGTCCCCACTATTCGGGTCGCCGCAGAATCCGGTGCATCCTGGGGGGATGCATTCATCGGCGGGGGGTTTGCAGGCTTCGCCTACCGCGTCAGCGATCGATTGACCATTGGACCGGGGATAGGGGTGCTTCGACAGATTGAAGACAGCAGCGTATTTCCGGTTTTGATCATCGACTGGAAGATCACGGATGAGCTGTCGCTGCGAACCGGACGTGGAGTAGGCGCTACGCTCGGGCCGGGGATCATGCTCAATTGGAACCCGATTCCCAACTGGCAATTCGGCATTGGCGGGCGGTACGAAAAACTTCGTTTTCGAATGGATGAAGATAAACCGGCGCCCAAAGGCATCGGAGATGACCGATCCTTTCCCCTCGTGGCGAGCGTCACCTACAGCTTCAATCCGGATGCTCAGTTGAGTTTCATAGGTGGTGTGGAGTTGGCGGGAAAGTTGCGTTTGGAAGATAAAAACGGAAATCTCATTGCTGAAGAAGATCATGATCCAGCGCCTGTGATTGGTATCAGCTTTCGGTTTAGGT
>JARRPY010000336.1:0-3665 GCA_037382425.1 Deltaproteobacteria bacterium | reverse complement strand
AGGTGGTGGCCAAAGCCGTTCGTATCACCGAACAAAACGGCATTATTTTCCTGGACGAACTGGACAAAGTGGCCGGTTCGGATTCCCGTCAGGGCCCGGATGTCTCCCGCGAAGGGGTCCAGCGGGACCTTTTGCCCATCGTGGAAGGATCAACGGTGGCCACCAAGTACGGCATGGTCAAGACCGATCACATTTTGTTCATCGCGGCAGGGGCATTTAACGTCAGCAAGCCCTCGGACTTGCTCCCGGAACTCCAGGGGCGGTTCCCCATTCGGGTGGAGCTGAACTCGCTTTCCATGGAGGACTTCATCCGGATTCTCCTGGAACCCAAAAACGCCTTGATCACCCAGTACAAGGCCCTCCTTGCCACTGAAGCCATCGATCTCATATTTCAGGATGATGCGGTCAGGGAAATCGCCAGCATGGCCAGCCAGGTGAATGAGCGAATGGAGAACATCGGGGCGAGGCGGCTGCATACGGTGATGGAGAAACTGGTGGATGAAATCTCCTTCGATGCTCCCGATATGGAAACAGAAGAGGTGACCATCGACAAGGCGTATGTTGTAGAGAAGTTAGAGGGGATTCTGGAAGATGAGAATCTCAGCAGGTATATCCTCTAAGGGTGAATGATCCATGCAGATGCATGATAAAGAGCGGGCTCAGGTCCTCATCGAGGCCCTCCCTTACATCCGCCGGTTCAATCGGGCCACCGTGGTCGTCAAATACGGAGGGCACGCCATGGCGGACGAGGAACTGAAGCAGAAGTTCGCCCTCGATATTATTCTCTTGAAATATGTGGGGATGAATCCGGTGGTGGTACATGGCGGGGGGCCTCAGATTGGGGACTTCTTGCGCCGGTTGTCCATTCAATCGGAATTCGTCGACGGGATGCGGGTAACGGATCCCCAGACCATGGATGTGGTGGAAATGGTTCTGGTGGGAAAGGTCAATAAAGAGATTGTCACCCTGATTAACCGTAACGGAGGGAGTGCCGTCGGGCTTTCCGGGAAAGACGGCGGCCTCATTTCGGCAAAGAAGTTGAAATACCTGAAACGAAAAGATCAGAACAGCGCCCCCGAGCTGATCGATATGGGCATGGTGGGGGAGATCACCGCCGTGGATACGGGTATTTTGCTCCGGCTCATGGAAAGCGAGTTCATTCCGGTCATCGCGCCTGTGGGATCGGGGCCGGAAGGCGAGACCTACAACATCAACGCGGATCTGGTGGCCGGCTCGGTGGCCGCGGCGTTGAACGCGCGGAAACTGATCCTCCTCACGGACACCCACGGGGTCCTCGACCAGACAGACGAACTGATTTCTACACTCAAGATGGAAGAAGCCCGTGACCTCATTTCAAAAGGGGTCATTGCCGGGGGGATGATTCCCAAAGTGAACTGCTGTTTGTCGGCCCTGACCGACGGCGTGCGAAAGGCCCATATCATCGACGGCCGGGAGGAACACGCCATCTTGCTGGAGATTCTCACTAAAGGGGGTGTGGGCACGGAGATCGTCCACTAAGCGAGGTGAAACCATGAGCGGAGACAATTTTGAAAAAGAACCCACCCAGGTCTTGGCCGACCGGGTGATGTTTCGGACGTACGGCCGGTTCCCCATTACGCTGGTCAAGGGAGAGGGATGCCGGGTGTGGGATGAAGAGGGAAAAGAATATCTTGACTTTGTGGGCGGCATCGCCGTCTGCGCCTTGGGACACGCCTCGCCCGTGGTGACCCGGGCCCTTGAAACGCAATCGAGAGAACTGGTTCACGTCTCAAACCTCTATTACACCAGACCCCAGACGGAACTGGCTGCACTGCTCGTGGAAAACGCCTTTGCCGACCGGGTTTTCTTCTGTAACAGTGGCGCCGAGGCCAATGAGGCCGCTATCAAGCTGGCCCGTAAGTATGCCGGCGAGCACTACGGCACCGAACGGCATACCATCATTTGCATGGACAATTCGTTTCACGGCCGCACCATGGCGACCCTTTCCGCCACGGGACAGCACAAAATACAGGCGGGATACGATCCCCTGCTGCAGGGGTTTCGCTTCGTGCCGTTCAGTGATCTGCCGGCGCTTGAAGGGGCAATGGATGGGTCCGTGTGTGCCGTGATGTTGGAACCGATTCAAGGGGAGGGCGGGGTGATCGTCCCGGACCCGGATTATTTGAAGGGCGTTCGGGATTTGTGCGACAACAGAGACGTGCTTCTCATATTTGATGAGGTGCAGGTGGGGATGGGACGAACCGGGAAGCTCTTTGCCTACCAGCACTATGGGGTTGAGCCGGATATCATGACCTTGGCCAAGGCCCTGGGCAACGGACTCCCCATCGGCGCCATGTTGGCCACGGAAAAGATCAGTACGGCCTTCGGCCCCGGGAGCCATGCCAGCACGTTTGGCGGAACCCCTTTGGTGACGGCCGTATCAAAGGCCGTGTTGACGAGTCTCATGCAAGACGGCTGGATCCAAAATGCAGCGGAGATGGGTGCGTACTTTAAGGAGAAACTCACTGCCCTGGCCCGGAAACACCCGGTCATCCGGGAGGTCCGGGGGATGGGATTGATCGTGGGGGTGGAACTCGACATCGAGAGTGCACCGGTGGTCCAGGCCTGTATGGAAAAGGGGGTCCTCATCAACGCCCCCAAGGAAAAGGTCCTCCGGTTTATTCCGCCGCTCATCATTGGAAAAGCGGATATCGACCACGTCATCGGTGTGTTGGATGAAGTGCTTGAGTCGTGAATGGGGGTTTGACAATCGACTTTACCGCTGTTTTGATGTTTTGAAATGAAGGAGAACCGAAGTGGCAAAAGAGATACGTAAGATCGTTCTGGCCTACTCAGGAGGACTCGATACATCGGTCATCCTGTCTTGGCTCAAGGAGACCTACCAGTGCCCGGTAGTGGCATACGCCGCCGATTTGGGCCAGGGGGAAGAACTGAAGGGAATCGAGGAGAAGGCCCTTAAGACCGGGGCCGATGATGTGGTGGTAGAGGACCTCAGGGAGGCGTTTGTCGCCGATTTTGTCTGGCCCGCACTGAGGGCCAATGCCATTTATGAGTCCACTTATCTCCTGGGCACCTCTCTCGCAAGACCCTTGATTGCCAAGGGTCAGGTGGCCGTGGCGCACGCGAAGGGCGCCGACGCACTCAGCCACGGGGCCACCGGCAAAGGGAATGACCAGGTCCGATTCGAACTTTCCGCCATGGCCCTTGATCCCCACCTTGCGATCATCGCGCCGTGGCGCATATGGTCCTTTCGGGGGCGGGAGGACCTCATGGACTATGCCCGTTCCAAAGGGATTCCTGTGCCCGTGACCAAGGAGAAACCCTATTCGAGCGATCGGAACCTGCTGCACATCAGTTTTGAAGGGGGAATCCTTGAAGACACCTGGGCGGAGCCCCCGGAAGAGATGTTTGTCCTGACCGTGTCCCCTGAAAAAGCGCCGGATCGCCCCACCTATGTGGAGATCGGTTTTGAGAAAGGGAATCCCGTCTCAACGGATGGAAAGGAAATGTCACCGGCCACGCTTCTCTCCCATCTCAATGCACTGGCCGGCGAAAACGGGATCGGACGCGTGGATATGGTGGAGAACCGGTACGTGGGCATGAAATCGAGGGGCGTGTACGAAACCCCCGGAGGGACCCTGCTCCGCGTGGCGCACATCGCCATG
>JARRPY010000335.1:0-10174 GCA_037382425.1 Deltaproteobacteria bacterium | reverse complement strand
GGGCGTATTCCGTGGCGGGTTTATCTTTCATTTTTCTCCGCTCTCAATGTCGAACGAACCACGCGTCGGCAATCTATTCCATTTAAGAATATTCTATGATGTGAGGTCAAGAAAAAAAGAGGGGCCCGATCCGGTCATGCAATGTCGGCGACGAAACGGAGAGAAGAGGGGTCAAGCGGTTATCCACTTGTCGTTGTACAATAAGGTGCGGTTTATGGTAGAGTTGCACAGAGAAACGGCGTTAACGGACGGGGCTCCCCTCACCGGTAAACGCCTCACCCCGGATCGGTTGGCCCCGGTGACGGTTGTCGAAAATCCGGTCCCCAACGGTTTAAGCTTAAAGGAGACAATATGAAACTGGAAAACGGTGCAGCGTATATGGAAAGTCTGAAGACAATCCACCCGAAAATCTACTACAAGGGCAAGCGTGTCGAAGATGTGGCCAAACATCCGGCCACGGCGCCCCATGTTCGAGCCGCGGCCATGACGTATGCGTTGGCCAGCGATGAGGAGTACAAAGATCTGGCCACGGCCACTTCCCATCTCACCGGGAGGACCATCAGCCGGTTCACGCATGTCCACCAGAATGCCGAGGACCTGATCAAGAAGGTCAAGCTGCTCCGTGTCCTGGGACAGAAGACCGGCACCTGTTTTCAGCGGTGTGTGGGATTTGACGGGATCAATGCCACCTACTCCGTGGCCTACGAGATGGATGAGAAACACGGGACCGATTATCTGGAGCGATTCAAGAAATGGCTGATCCGGATTCAGGATGAGAACCTGATGGTGGTGGGCGCCATGACCGACCCGAAAGGGGATCGCTCCAAGAGCCCTGCGGATCAGCCGGACCCGGACCAGTACGTGCATGTGGTGGAGCGCCGGGACGATGGGCTGGTC
This sequence comes from Deltaproteobacteria bacterium, assembly GCA_037382425.1. Classification (GTDB taxonomy): domain Bacteria; phylum Desulfobacterota; class DSM-4660; order Desulfatiglandales; family Desulfatiglandaceae; genus JAIPDZ01. Next base: position 9,277 of record JARRPY010000335.1, on the reverse strand, counting down.
ATCCGGGGGGCCAAACTCCACATGACCGGGGCCGTGAATTCACACGAAATCCTGGTGATGCCCACCACGGCCATGAACGAGCAATCCAGAGATTACGCCGTGGTCTGCGCCCTGCCCGTGGACGCCCCCGGCATTACCATGATCTTCGGTCGTCAGGCGAGCGATGATCGACGGGATAAGCATGAGCGCATCGATGTGGGAAAGCCCTCTTTCGGTGCGGTAGGCGGAGAGGCGGTGATTGTCTTCGAGGATGTGTTTGTGCCGTATGCGCGTGTGTTCATGGATGGCGAAACGGATTTTACCGGAGATCTGGTCTACCGGTTTGCCGCCCATCACCGGGCCAATTACGGGGCCTGCAAGACGGGATTGATGGACGTGTTGACCGGTGCCGTCAGCTACCTGGCCCAGATTCAGGGAACGGCCAAGGCGTCCCATGTGAGAGACAAGGTGACGGAAATGATTCATCTCTCCGAGACGCTTTACAGCTCATCCATTGCCTGTTCCGCCGAGGGGTGGCCCACGCCGTCGGGGGCCTATATGGTGGATACCATGCTGGCCAACGTCTGTAAGCACAATGTAACGCGGTTTCACTTCGAGATCGCCCGGCTGGCCCTGGACCTGGCAGGCGGCCTCATCGCCACCCTTCCCAGCGAATACGATCTGGACAGCGAAGAGGTGGGCCACCTGGTAAGGAAGTATTTCTCCGGTGTGGCGGATATCCCGCCGGAACATCGCATCAAGATCGCCCGCATGATCGAGGCCATGACCGGGGGCACGGCCCTGGTGGAATCCATGCATGGCGCCGGGTCCCCGCAAGCGCAACGGGTGATGATTTTTCGGGAGGGCGATCTTCAGAAAAAGATCCGGCTGGCAAAGAATCTGCTGGGCCTTCCGGTAAAAGAAAAAGAGGCCTGATGTCCGGTTTTGAGAGGGGAGGTGACGGTGCCCGTCAACACGACGAGTTGTGTCAAATATCATCTTGAGACCAGCTATCACCGCGGGCAATTGGGGGGCCACCCCCTTGATTGGGCCAACCAGCCGGAGGTCTTCAAGGCCTATCCGGGAGCGGCGCCGATCCCGCTGCCACGGGAGGTGGTGCTGCCCGATATCCGACTGTCGTCTCTGTTGAAGAAACAAGATGGCGCACTCTCCACGCGGGTCATGGACCTCCATCGCTTATCCACCATCCTCCGACTGACCCACAGCCTCACCGCAAAAGCCCGACAGGGAGGGGGCAGCTTCTATTTTCGGAGTGCGGCTTCGGCGGGTGCGCTGTATCCCAATGAACTCTATGCGGCGGTAAGAAACATAGACGGCCTCCATGATGGGCTGTACCACTTCTCCATTGCGCAACACGGCCTCGTTTTGTTGCGTAAGGGAGATGCAACAGGGACGTGCATTCCCATACCCCGGGGCTGGTCTTCTTTTTGTCGGCGATCTTTTTCAGGAGTGCCTGGAAATACCGGGCCCGATCCTACCGCTACCACCTCCTGGATGCCGGTCATCTCCTGGAGAACCTCGTCCTGGCGCTGAGCGCACTCGGTGAAGCGTCCCGGGTGTCGCTCGATTTTGATGATGAAGCGGTCAACCGTCTTTTGGGTCTGGATGAGAAAAAGGAAGTGTGTCTGGTGCAATGCGGCACTGCCGGAGCACAACCAGATGATCTCAACGCCGGGGGGCCTTTTGGGGAATTGGACGATGCGGTTAAAAACGCAAGCCGGGTCTCTCCCACGGAAACCGACTATCCGGAGATACGGGACATTCACGAGGCGGGAATTCGTGTGCGCAAGCCGGCAAAGGCAACGCACAAAATGATAGCGGAGCTGGGGCCGGGCCCCAGTGAGTGGGTGCGGATTGATGCACCCGAGACATGGCCGGAGGCGTCGACCTATAAAGAGGCGGTCTTCACTCGCCGTTCCCGGCGGAATTACGTGAAAAGCCCCATCTCAAAGGAGGCGCTTTCAGCCCTCCTGGAGGGGTTATGTGCGAGCGCTGATTCTCCTTTTAATCAAACGCTTTGCATCGGGTTTGTTATCGGCCGGGCCCAAGGATACGATCCGGGGTTTTATCTGCTTGATACCGGGTCACATTCATACGCCCGGGTCACATCGGGCGCTGTGGTAACGGATATGGCCCGAATCTGTCTCGATCAGATGTGGCTGGCCAATGCGGCGGTTCACTTCGTCTTCATGAGTCATCTTAGAATGGTTGAGGATATCTGGGGCGCCCGCGGTTACCGCTATGCCATGACTTGTGCGGGAAGATGGGGAGAACGGCTGTATCTCATGGCCACTGCCATGGACCTGGGATGTTGCGGGATCGGCGCATTTTACGACCAGGAAGCCGCACGACGCCTGGGCCTCAACCCGGATGCCCGCCTGTTATATCTCGTCGCGGTCGGACCGGTGAAGGGAGATGCGAGTGTGCGAATCGCGAATCCCTCAGTTTAACATGCCGTACTTTTCCAGTTTCTTGTAGAGGGTCCGGCGGGTGATCCCCAATTTGCGGGCGGCCTCGCTCTTGTTGCCGTCTTCCGCCGCCAGGGTGTTGAGGATGGCCTGCTTTTCCAACGCTTCGAGGCTGAGTCCGTTCGCGTCCGGTGCGGCAGGGGTGACTTGAGGCAGTTCGTCTTTGAGGGGGTAGGCCTCGGTGATGCTGAGGGGCAGCTCTTTCGGGGTGATGTAGTCGCCCGGAACCAGTATGACGGCCCGTTCCACTGCATTTTCCAGTTCACGGACATTCCCGGGCCAGGTGTATTTGAGCAGCATGTCCATGGCCCGGGGATCGAATCCTTTCAACGGTTTTTGGTTCCGTTCTGCGTACCGGTCCAGGAAATGCTTGGCCAGACGGGGGATATCGTCGATGCGGTCCCGAAGGGGCGGCACATGGAGGGTCACCACATTGAGCCGGTAGTAGAGGTCCTCCCGGAATGTGCCCTTCGACACCGCTTCCTCCAGCCGGCGATTGGTGGCGGCCACGATGCGGACGTCCACCCCAATGGATTGATCGCTGCCCACGCGCTGGATCTTGCGGTCCTGAATCACCCTGAGCAGTTTGGCCTGCATGGTGAGGGACATCTCCCCGATTTCATCGAGGAAGATGGTCCCTTTGTTGGCATGGGCGAAACGACCTTCCCGGCGTTTGTCCGCGCCGGTGAAGGCCCCCTTTTCATGGCCGAAAAGCTCGGATTCCAGGAGGGTTTCGGCCAGGGCCGCACAGTTGACGATGACCAGGGGCCCGTCTTTTCGGCTGCTGTTGGCGTGGATGGCCCGGGCCACGAGTTCCTTCCCGGTCCCGCTCTCGCCGGTGATCAGGATGGTGGCTTCGGAAGGGGCCACCAGGGCCACCATATCCACCAGTTCCTTCATGGCCGGACTCTTTCCGATGATGTTTTTAAGGCGCCCGCCGGAGTTGAGCTTCTCCTTGAGGGCCATGTTTTCTTCCTTGAGGCGGGTATGTTCCAGGGCCCGTTCCATGGTCAATTTGAGATCATCAAAGTCCAGGGGCTTGGTCAGGTAGTCATAGGCCCCGGCCTTCATGGCCTCCACCGCGGATTCCACCGATGAATAGGCCGTCATGATCAGAATGGGGATGGATGGGTTGTAGGCCTGGATCTGACGCAGGGCCTCGATCCCGCTCATGACGGCCATGCGAACGTCCATGAGAATCAGGTCATAGGGCCTCTCTTGCACCTTTTCCACGGCCAGGGTGCCGTCGTCCGCCGCATCCGCCTCAAACCCCCAGCTCTTGAGGACGGTTTTGAGGGTGGTGAGATGGCCTTTGTCATCGTCCACCACGAGGATGGTCGCACTTTTCTGACGCATAAAAAACTCCTTAGGGTCGAACTTCAATCTCCCCATCCGCAGGCAGGACCAGGGTAAAGATGGTTCCCTTGCCCGGCGTACTCCTGACGGTGATGGTGCCGTCGTGCGCTTCGATGATCTTATGCACAATGGCCAGCCCGAGCCCGGTGCCGGTGGTCTTGGTGGTGAAGTAGGGGTCGAAGATTTTGGATACATGGGCCGGCTCAATGCCTCCCCCGGTATCCTCCAACTCGATGGTGAACGTCTGCTCCTTTGGATCGTAAGAAGGGCGGATAAAAAGCGATCCGCCCGGATCCATGGCCTGAATGCTGTTCAGATAAAGATTCAGGAGGCACTGGGTGAACCGGTCCGCATCAAGCGGAACAAGGGGAAGATCTTTCTCCTCGGAAAGGTGGATCCGGATCTTTTTTTGCCGTCCGTCCTGTTCGATCAGGCGAATGGAATGACTCAACAATTGATTCACATCCGTGGGTTTGCGCGTCAGTTGAGACGGCCTGGCGAATTCGAGCAACTCGCTGATGACCCGGTTGAGCCGATCGACCTCTTCCACCATGACCTCGGCCGCCTCCCGGTCCTCGGTTTCGTGTGCATATTTGGTCTTGAAATAGGTGGCCAGCCCCTTGATGGAACTCAACGGGTTGCGGATCTCATGGGCGATGCCGGCTGCAAGATCGCCCACGGCGGCCAGTTTCTCCTTCCTGCGGATTTCCTCCTGAAGGTGCCGAACCTCCTTTAGGTCCCGAAGAATGAGGATGGTGCCCACGAATATCCCCGCTTCATTGACGATTCGTGCCGCACTTGCACTGACGGGGACCTTACGGCGTCCCTTAAGCGTCAGTTCCATTTCTTCTTCCAGGATGACGTCTCCTTGTTCCATTCGTTCAAGAAGGACGGACAAGTGGGGGTCGAGGGCCTCTTTAAGCGGTTTTCCCTCCAGCGCCCGGGATGTCTGTCCCAGGAGTCGTTCCGCCTCGCCGTTACAAAAAGAGATGCGATGCCGGGCATCCGTGGCCACCAGGCCTGCCGGAAGGTGGGTCACCACCTTTTCGAAAAAGGCACTGGTGTCCTGCAGTTCCCTCCGGGTGGCCCCGTACCGCTGGGCCACGAGGAGAAACAAGAACCCGGCCAATCCCAGAACCAGGAGAATGGATGAAAGGATGATGGTTCACCCGGTTCGGGCGAGGGCATACACCACGAGGGGTGACGCCCCCCGCCCATGTGGGAATGACGTCTCCTTTCGAACGCGCCCTCCCGGCCGTATTGCGCCCTCGTATTTAAGGGACGGAAATTTCTGTAAACCATGAAGGATTTTTCTCCCCGCGGACCCTCCATTAATCGCCACTTCTCTTTATCCGAAGGATTCAGTTTTTGGATGGTTGCGCCATCCATCAACCGCTCGCCGATCCGCCCGGGATCGCTGTGGGCCTGTATGACGCCGTTTCGGTCCGTGACGGCGATATACAAAATTCCGGGCTGTTGGGAGACCGCTTCCAGGAGATTCTGCACCTGATTGCCCCCCCACATCATCCCCATCATGCCGGTTCGGGCCCCGGCCTCAAAGGATTTGATCAGGGCCGCGCCCTTTTCGCTGAGGATTTTGGACATGTAGTGGCTTTCGCGATGAATATTTCGGATGGCCAGGACCAAGACGATGACCAGAAGAATGATGGCCGAACCGATGATCATCCAGGGGGGGATATGGGCCTTGAACGGATTTCTTCGTCCGGACGGTATGGTGGAAGTGCTGGGGAGGGATTTTTTCATGGGGTTTTACCCAAACCATTCGGCCTTTGACCGCGTCTTGAAGGGGGGTGTGCCCAAAGTATACAGTTTTTTGGATGTTGAACGGGAATCATTTGGTCATAAATTTGAATGTAATATCAAAGAGATAGCCAACGGCTCCAAGTTTGGCACGCCCGTTGCTCTAATAAAGGGTCAAACAGCAGGACGGAAGCGACGAGCTTCCTGAGAAAACCAAACGCACAACAAGAAAGGAGAAAGGAAATGAAGAAGTTAATCATCGGAACAATCACCCTGTTGACGCTGGGACTTCTGGTCTCGCCGGGACTGGCCTTCTGGGGAGGCGGCTATTGCAATGGTCCTCGAGGCGGTGGATGGTATGCCGGGGATACGCCCCAAATAGACAATGCACGGAAAGCCGAATACGATAAATACGTAGCGGAGACCGCGGGCATTCGACAGAAACTGGCCGCCAAGCAGGCCGAATACAATGCCTTGATGGCCAACGACAACCCCGATCCCAAACGGGCCGGTGAGCTGGCCGGCGAAATTGCCGGACTAAGGGAACAGTTGCGGTCCAAGGCACCTACCTATGCAGGACCGGGCTATGGACCGGGATACGGTTACGGCCATATGTACGGACGCCGGGGTGGGGGTCCCTGTTCCTGGTAGAATCCACTACACCATCCGGGAGGGGGACGCCCCCTTCCCGGGAATCTATATAAAGGAGGTGAAAACACAATGGGTGGCTGCACCTATTTTCCCTTTTTGCCGAGGATGGGGTTTTTCGGAGGGGGCGTTGTCTCGATTCTGTTGTGGGGCCTGATCATCGCCGGTGTCATATATCTGGTGATGCGTCTGACCCGCTTGTCTGGGTCGAATCGGAATACGCCACAGAGGGATACAACCGATTCCCTGGAGATCGCCAAACAGCGCTATGCAAAGGGAGAAATCACACAAGAGGAATATACACAAATGAAGAAAGTCCTGCTTCAATAAAGGGGAGAGGAACACGTGTTCGGCGGAACACAACGAAGGGGGAAATTACCGATGAAGGCAACAAATTTTGGAGAATGGGGCAGGCGTATCGTCGCACGCGGAGGCATTATCATATTTTTTGTAATGGCTTTTGAAGTGATGATCATGATCAGCCCTTTTGCGTTTTTCTTCTATTCCGTCTTTAATCCGATCTTTCATTGGTTGGACGCTTACCCACTCACACGGTGGTTGACCCATTTCTTTCTGCCACACATGGTACTGCCACCGACGCTGCCGCTTAAAATTATTCGTATCTCGGGCTCCGTGCTGTTCGTCCTCGGTTGCAGTATCTTTATCATCTGTGCCCTACGCGTTTATTTGGGAAAGATATTTAGGTGGGGAATCGCGAACCGTGGGATATACCGTTTTGTTCGTCATCCCCAATACACGTCACTCGGGATTTGGGGGGTGGGCATGGCCATATTATGGCCGCGCTTTATCGTCCTCGCGACCCTGTCCATCATGTTCATCTTGTACTATTTCCTGGCAAAAGACGAAGAAAGACGAATGGTGTCCCAATATGGCGATTCCTACAGGGAATATATGCGTCAGACGGGAATGTTTTTCCCGCGCATAGGGAGAAGTAAGCCTATCGCGAACAGACCGATTCGTGCATTTCATCCCAAACATGTGTTCGCTCTGGTATGTTTGGTGGGTATCGTCATCGGCGCGGGTTTTGTGGGCAGGGCTGCCACCTTGAACGCGCTCGAATTCAAATCAAAAGGCAATGTGACCCTGGTTTCCATCATGCCGGAAGATAACAAGAAAGAACCGGCAATATTGGATGCCGTACAATCCGGCAGTATAGAATTTTTGAACACGGATGCTGATTACCTTGGTTATGAAATGCCGGTGGACTATATCATGCAAGGGATGATCGCCAATACCGGGACGGAACACCATCTATACAAACAACATCATACCATTGGGCTGATCATCGACTGGGTGTTTCACCCCTTCGCGCATTTAAGACGGTCACCCTCCGCACACATGGCCGCAATCAGGCATGTGGACCCGGCTGTGGCAAGACGGCATCATTGCCCTTTGGGAATTAACCGCCAGGATGTGGATTGTAATGATTGTGACTATAGGCGCGTCGTCTTTGTGAAGGTCGATAATCCCGGTCACAAACATCTATCCGGAAAAGCGTTATTTGCGTTTAACACCAAGAGAATACCGGTTGGTTTCATTGATATCGACTCTAAAACAGGCGAAATCATAAATAAAAAAGGAGTGGATTCCAAAACGGCCTGGAGCGACGTGCCCACGCCGGCCATATAGGGCCGAAGAACGGCACCCGCCCGGACGGGGAATTCGCTACCCCTTCGGCCCCGCCGGTGATGCCCGACGCCGAAACCGGGCCTTTGGCCCGTATAGCAAAATAAGGCGTTTTTTAAAGGTCCCGCTAACGGACCCAGGTCACCCAATCCTTAAGTGGGGCGCGCTGGCGTTCGAAATGGTTGACCGGAGAAGCGTCGTCCGGGTATCCCATGGCCATGCCGATCACAATGAGCCGATCCTCGGGGATCGGCAAAAGATCCCTCACTACCTGCGGGTGGTTAACGGATGCGGCCAGGATACAGGTGCCTATGCCCCGTTCATGGGCCAGGAGGCAGATGGTCTGCACGATAAGCCCCACATCCAGCATGGCGTATTCAATACATAACGCCTTGTTCAAACAGACCAGGATCATGGCCGGGGCGTCGAAGAGGTTGAACATGTCCCCGTAATATCGATTCCGGCCCTCCACGTCCCCTCTGGCAATGGACAGAGCGGTGAGTACGCCTTTGCCCACATCCACATATCGTTTCTTAAGGACATCCGGCCACACTTCCGGCATGGGGATCTCGGATAAAGGGGTCTCCCCATCCAGGCATTTTTGGCGATTGCGCTTCTTGAACGCTTCCAATGCGTCGCCCGTGACCACATACAACTCCCAGGGCTGGGTGTTGCCCCACGAGGGGGACCAGCGGGCCGCTTCCAGAATCTCCCGCAGGGTCTCCTGCGGCACGGGATCCGGTTTGAAGCTACGGATACTTCGTCTTTCTTTTACTGCGGTTTTGACATCCATGTCTTTTCCTCCCAAAAATAGGATGCACAACGGTCTTGGACGCCCGGGTCCTAACATCCGGCATTGTCATATAATATACATGTCTTCCGCCGCACGGAGCAGGTTTTCCCTGAAGTCTGGATGCGCAAGCTCGATGATGGCCAGGGCGCGCTGCCGCGTGGATCGGCCCTTGAGATTGGCCACCCCGAATTCGGTCACCAGAAAATGGGTATCGTTTCTGGGGGTGGTGATCATGGTGCCGGCTTCCAGCCGGGGAACGATGCGGGAGACCTTTCCTTGGCGGGCCGTGGCATGGAAGGCCAGGATGGACTTGCCGTCCCTGGCATCAAAGGCGCCACGGACAAAGTCGAGCTGCCCGCCGGTGCCGCTGAACTGGTGCCCTTCCATGAATTCGGCATTGGCCTGTCCGAACAGGTCCACTTCCAGCACCGAATTGACCGAGACCATGCGGTCGTTTCGGGCGATGACCGAGGGGTGGTTCGTGTAAGAGACCGGGTAGCTTTCCATTGAAGGATTGTCATGGAGGAACGCCACCATCTCCTTGTCCCCGAAGGCCATGGTAACGACGTGTTTCCTCTTGTGGAGGCTCTTGCGCTTCCCGGTG
>JARRPY010000334.1:0-3686 GCA_037382425.1 Deltaproteobacteria bacterium | reverse complement strand
TCCGCCGCCTGCTGTTTGAGTATCTGCCCCACTTTCTCCTCCGGGTTCGGGAGAAAATGGCCGTCTTTCATCTTAAAATAGAACCGATTTTCGAAAAGGGCCCGGATCAGGGCGGAACGATGGTCTTCCGTCACCGTGTCCCCGAAGGCCAGGTGGGCAAGGTAGCGATTATCAAAGACCTCACTTTCATCCTTGACCAATTCCCATAATTCCCTGGTGTCCACCTGTGTCTTGAGGTGCATTCTTAACGCCTCTTTTTCCTTGAGTCGAACCAGAAGATCCTCACGCGGCAGGGAGGCGTCCCATTCCACATCCGAGATCAACACCGCTCTTTTGGGGGATAGACTGACTTCGCGATTCAAAGCCGTCAGGAGGTGAAAGCGGCTTCCCTTATCCTCAAGACAGAAGGCACAGATAAACCGGCCCTGCTCCACATATTCGATGATCTTCCCCATGGCACTTACAATTTCCTTCCCATCACCAATTATTTAGTTAGTAACAAGTGGCACGGACCCTGTCAACAAAGTCCCGGAAAGCCGCGCAATTGCAATCGCTCAATGCATCTGTTAGACTGGATCCTGTGGCGGTCGAATACGAGTTAGGGAGTGGAAAATGGCCTTGACCCAAAACCGGGAGATGTTTGGCAGACGGATAAATGACCTCAGAAACCGATTGGCCGGACATCGCGACACGGACGTAGATACGGCGTGGATTGTCCAACCGGAAAACCGACGCTATCTCTCCGGATTCAAGGCAACAGACACCCAGTTTACTGAATCGTCGGGCTCCCTCCTTGTGACAGCGGAAAAAACCGTCCTGATCACCGATTCGAGATACACCACCGAGGCCCGGATGGAGGCCCCCGGGTTTGACGTCCTGACACTCAAACGCGACCTGGAGACGGATCTCCCGGATATTCTACATACCATCGGGACCAGAACGCTAGGGTTTGAGGGCGATTACCTGACCTGGGGGACGCATCGGCGGCTTGCCGAATCACTCGGTACCTCACCGAACGCCATCGATCTGGTTCCTCTCCCGCCCATGCTGGAGGACATGCGGGAAATCAAGGATGACCGGGAACTGGACATTTTAAGAGATGCGGCGAATCTCATTTCCCATATCTTTGACACCGTCATCAACACCCTCGAACCCGGCATGACCGAAAAGGAGGTGGCCCGTCGCATCGAATCTCTCGCCATATCGGGTGGCGCGGAAGCCCTTTCCTTTCCATCCATCGTCGCGTCCGGTCCCAACAGCACCCTCCCCCATGCCGTCCCCACGAATCGAAGACTCCGAGCCGCGGAGCCCGTCATCATCGACGCGGGCGTGCGTCTGAACGGCTACTGCTCAGACATGACAAGGACCGTCTTTATAGGTCCGCCGAATGAGCCGTTCAGAGATATCTATAAAATTATTAAGAAGGCCCAATCCACTGCCATAAAAATGATTCAACCCCTCGTATCCACCACCGAGGTGGATGGCGCCGCTCGGGACATCATCAAAGGCGCCGGGTACGGGGAATACTTTGGACACGGTCTGGGGCACGGTGTGGGGCTCGCCACCCATGAGCGCCCCAGACTCGGTCCGAGAAAACCGGTTTTACTTAAAGCGGGGATGGTCGTCACGGTGGAGCCGGGCATCTATCTCCCGGAAAAAGGAGGGATCCGGTTGGAAGAGATGGTGGTGGTGACCGACACGGGGGCCGAAATCCTGACCCGGAATCAGAATGTCTATGACTTCGAATAACATCAACGACCTGTTGGATCAATTTATCGATTACCTGAAGGTGGAACGGGGCCTTTCAGATAACACCATAGCGGCCTACAGTACCGATCTCGTGCGCTTGACCCGCTTCTTTAAGAAAGCCGATCTTTCCCTCGTTGAGATTTCTCAGGAGCATATGGTGGCGTATATGTCGTTTCTCAAAACCCAACTCTCCACGCGGTCAGTGGCCAGAAACATCTCATCCGCAAAGCAATTTTTTCGCTTCCTCGCATCCGAAGGGCATATCCTCCTAAACCCGACACGGCTGCTGGAAACCCCCCGGCTCGCCCAACACCTCCCCGAATTGCTCAGCAGGGAGCAGGTGGATCGTCTCCTGAGCCAGCCGGATCCGGCCAGAAAGATGGGCAAGCGGGATTGCGCCATGCTGGAGCTCCTCTACGCGAGCGGGCTGAGAGTCTCCGAACTGGTGGGGCTCAAGGTTTCCGACGTGAACCTGGAATCGGGGTTTGTCAGGACGTTTGGAAAGGGCGCCAAGGAGCGTCTGGTCCCCATCGGTGAAAAGGCCCGGGAGGCGGTGGAAGAATACCTCTCCGGTGAACGGCTCAGTCTTCTGAAAGGCAAAAACCTGCCGCACCTTTTTTTGAACTTCAGAGGCACCGCATTGACCCGGCAGGGATTTTGGAAGATAATTAAAAAATATGCAAAGACTGCGGGCATTAAAAAGACCATCACCCCCCATAGCCTGAGGCATTCTTTTGCCAGCCATCTCCTGGAAGCCGGAGCGGATCTAAGGGCGGTGCAGGTCATGCTGGGGCACGCAGACATCGCCACGACCCAGATCTACACCCATGTGTCGAGAGAACGGCTCAGGGCGCTCCACGAAGCATGCCACCCGAGACCGTGATGTTTTATAGATAATGCTTTAGGGAAGCTGTCGGGGCAGCGCATGAACAATGGGAAAACTGATTGAGCTCAACAAAAACCCCAAGGCCGGATCTGACGGCATCATCACGACTGAACCGTGGGAATTCAGAACCGCCACATGGAAAACCGTTCATTTCATCCAACTGCTGCGATCCCAGACCGAGAAACTGGCGAGTCAGGGGGATACGCCTCACACGCTCCCCCCTCACTTCACCCTTAAAGGCGGCATGGCCTACACCATCCGTGCCATGTATATGAGACGCGAGAATGAGAAACAGATGCGAGACGTCTATTACATGGTGGGGCTCATGGACTGCATGATCAACCAAGTAAACCCCATCCTCAGAACAGACCTCCTGCGCGACATGTATAAAAAGGTTTTCGACATGAAAGCGGCGTTCAATGTCCAGTGGCACGGGACTGTGGATCAGGTCCTATTTCCCATTGACGCCGCTTTTTACAACAGCGCGGCTTATGGCGCATCGCTTAGAAACGCAAAGACCCTGAAATCCCTCTATGGGGTGATCAGAGAAGGAACCACCGAGATGTTTGACATCCTCTCCTCTCAATACGTGTTTTACTGTCCTTGGACCGGAGGTTGATGATGGACAAAACAAAATCGCATCGTCGTGCCCCCCCGGCGCCCTCCGGGGCGTCGTCGGCATCGACACCGCCGACATCCGACGGACCGGGAGGCTTCAGAAAGAACGAATCCTTTCTGAAGGCCCTTTTTGACGGGATCACCGAAGAGATCATGGTCCTGGACAAGGACGGGTTTATCCAGGATGTGAATGAAGTGTTTCTGAGGGAATGCGGTTTTAAGAAAGAGGATGTCATTGGGCAGCGCTGTTATGACATCAGAGGTCTAAGAGGGATTCACTGCCATGTCTCGAGCCCTTTCTGCCCGCTTCAAAAGGCAATTGAAACAGGCGAACGGGTGGAGATCGCCCATGGCTACGACTCGGATGACGATAGAGGCATCGCGCTCACGCGCCTGATGTACCCCGTGTCCGCAAGCGAGGGGGCCCCCACAT
>JARRPY010000333.1:2261-9383 GCA_037382425.1 Deltaproteobacteria bacterium | reverse complement strand
CAAATGGTCGCCCAGCTCTTGGGCACCTTCGGTCTGATGCTGTTTTTGAGGAATCTGGCACTCCTTATTTTCGGTGCCGAGGACCGCTCCCTCCACTCCGGGATACTCGTGGGAAAGAGTTTCGATATCGGCATGGGGGTGATCATCCCGGCCACCAAGCTGGCGGCCGCCGGATTGTCGGTGGTGGCCTTTGTGGCCGTGTGGCTTCTCATGAACCGGACAAAGATCGGTAAGGCGCTTACCGCCACCGCCCTGAATCCCCAGGGGGCCCGTTACATGGGAATCCCCACCGAGCGGATGAACGCCCTGGCCTGGGGCATCGGCGGGGCCTCCGTGACCATCGCAGGCGCCTTGATCGTGAATTTCTGGTCCGTAAATCCCTTCGTCGGGCTCCTCTTCACCATGATCGCATTCGCCATCGTGGCCCTGGGCGGTTTCGGGAGCGTGCCGGGGGCTTTTTTCGCCGGATTGGTGGTGGGGTTGATCACCGAACTCCCCGGATTCTGGGATTTCATGACCTATACCTTTGGATTTCAGTGGATGATGGATGTCCCCATGACCTCATTCAAGTACATGTGGGTCTATGTGGCCTACTTTGTCATCATGGTGTTGAGGCCGAGGGGGCTTTTTGGATGGAAACAGTAAAAAACGCCCTCGATTTTTCGGATTTTCCCAGGCTCGATCTGACCGTGGCGGGTCTTTTTGCCGTCGGTCTGATTTTCTTCCCCGTTTTTCCTCACTCCTCATTCGCCATGTCCACCATGATCCAGTTCCTCATGTTTGCCGTATACGGCATGGGGTGGAACACCATCGGGGGATACGGGGGGCAGGTGGATCTGGGAAAGGCCCAGTATGTGGGCATCGGGGCCTACACCACGGCGGTCATGCTGATCCGATGGGACATCCCGTTCTGGGTCTCCATGCCCATCGGGGTGCTCTTTTCCGTGACCTGGTCTTTTATCATCGGCTATCCCCTGTTTCGACTAAAGGGTCACTATTTCGCCATCGCCACCATTGCCACGTCTCTGGTACTGAAGGATATCTTCGAGGTGTGGAACTTTGTGGGAGCGGCCAGGGGACTTGAGATTTCCCCCATCAAATACCATCCGCCCGATTTTCTCCGCCTCATTTTTAAAGAGGACATCTACTATTTTTATATTCTTTTGGGAATCTTCTTCATCGGGATCCTCTATATCAACTGGTTTCGCAAATCGCGCCTGGGGTTCCAGCTGAGGTCCATCAAAGACAATGAGGATGTGGCCCGGTCCCTGGGGATTAATGTGCACTGGGCCAAAATCAAGACCTATGCCATCGCCACCGCGTTTGTGAGTGTGGTGGGATCGTTTCATGCCTGCTACATCAAGAATATTGAGCCGGAAGACACCATGAGCCTGGATATTTCCATCCTCATCGCCCTCATGGCCATGCTGGGCGGTGCCGGGTCCCTGTGGGGGCCCATTATCGGTGCGGGCATTCTGATTCCGCTGAAGAGTTATCTGAAGGCATGGCTGGGCGGGCAGGCCGGCATGGCGGGAATTGACCTCATTATCTACGCGGTGATCATCATGTTGATTTCAGCCTATGAACCGCGGGGCATCTGGGGGATCATCGAAAAAATCAGGCGGAGGAAGCGTGCATAATGCCACTTCTTGAGGTCCAACATCTCAGCAAGTCGTTCGGGGGTCTGGTGGCCAACAACGATATTTCCTTTCAGATGGAAAAGGGAGAACTGGTGGGGGTCATCGGGCCCAATGGGGCGGGAAAGACGACCTTTTTCAATTGCATCTCCGGCCACCATCCGGTGACATCGGGCCGAATTATATTCGACGGGGAGGACATCACGGCGCTGAGAGCGCACGAAGTCGCCCGGCGGGGACTGGGCCGAACCTTTCAGGTATATGTGGCGGCCGGCGATCTGACGGTTCAGGAAAATGTCATGGTGGGCTGTTTCATGAAAACGGCGTCTCGATCCCGCGCCCGGTCCAGGGCCGCGGATATCCTCAAGGACTTGGGCATCGGTGACCTCTCAGGATATCTCGTGAGTGAGCTGCCGGTGGCCGCACAGAAACAGGTGACCATGGCCACGGCCATCGGGTCCGGCCCGAAGATGCTGCTTCTGGATGAAGTGGCGGCCGGGCTCAATCCCAGCGAGGTGGAGACCATCATGGCCAGCATACGGCACGTGCACGACGACATGGGCATCACCGTGATGCTCATCGAGCATGTCATGGAACTGGTCATGAAGGTGACCCACCGGCTGATCGTACTGGATTACGGTAAAAAGATTGCGGAAGGGGCACCCGAGGATATCGCCAGAGACAAGCGGGTCATCAAGGCATATTTTGGGGAGCGGTATGTGAAAGAGCACGGGGACGCGGCGGCATGAATGAGACCCAAAATATCCTGCGTGTGGAATCCATAAGGGTTCGATATTCAGGGCTTGCGGTGCTGCATGATATCTCTCTCCATGTGGATGCGGGGGAAACCGTATGCGTGGTGGGGGCCAATGGCTCGGGAAAATCGACCCTTCTTAGGGCCATTATGGGGGCCCAGAAGGTCTTCGAGGGCCGGGTCGTGTTTCAAGGGGAGGAGATTCAGCGGCTTCGAACCGAAGAGGAGGTGAAAAAAGGGATTATTTACGTACCGGAAGAGAAGATGCTTTTCCAGCCCATCTCCGTGGAGGAGAATCTCAGGCTGGGCGCCTACATTCTCCACGACAGGGACGTCATTGAAAAGAACCTCCAGTTTGTCTATAGGCTCTTTCCCCGTTTGAAAGAACGGCGATCTCAGGCGGGGTCCACCCTCTCCGGCGGGGAACAGCAGATGGTGGCCATCGGACGGGGGCTCATGTCCAACCCCACCATTCTCATGTTGGATGAGCCTTCCTTGGGGCTTGCGCCCATTTTGGTGGACGAGGTTTTGGACACCGTCCGCAAACTCAAGGAAGAGGGGATGACCATCCTTCTGGTGGAGCAGAATGTGCGCGAGGCCCTGGACTTGGCGGACCGGGGCTATGTGCTTCAGACCGGCAGGATAGTGGGAGAGGGAAGCGGCAAGGAACTCTTGGAGAGCGATATGTTCCGTAGTGCATTTTTGGGCATATGAAGTCGATTAATCCAGCTGGAAGCGGACCGATTCTATCTTATCCAATGGTTGCCTTTTATCCTATTTCTTCGATCCCCATTCCTCCGATTTCTCAAAAATCAAAGCCGTTCAGGGCAAAGATGACATCGGTATTGGATGATGCCTGAGGTATACTCTCAAACGGATCAAAAGACATTTCACGTCTCTTTAGACGATACCATACTGGAGGCCTCGCGCAAAGCCGGCATCCATCACATGCATGTCTGTGGGGGTAATGCCCGCTGCTCCACCTGCCGGGTCTATGTGATGGAGGGATTGGAAAACTGTCTCCCCAGAAACGACAAAGAAAAGGCACTGGCGGAAAAGCTGAGTTTCTCCGACCATATTCGTCTGGCATGCCAGACCCGGATCAGCGGCGATATCGTCATTAGACGACCCGTTATCGACGATCTGGATATTGAAATCATTCTTCGACAGCTGGAGGATGGGCCGGGCAGCAAGCTCGGACGGGGGTCATCAGCGATGTGGCGGGGGACGGCATACTGGCGCTTTTCGGCATCCTGGAAGCACGCGAGAACCCGGTGTGGGATGCCGTCACCGCGGTTCGGGATATGAACCGTGCACTGACGCCCTTTAACGAATACCTCACGCAAATGTACGGCCGGTCATTCGGCATTCGAGCGGGGATCAACTATGGCAGCGTCATCGTGGGAAACTTTGATACCGGCATGATGAATAAGATTTCCGCCATTGGGGATGCCGTGAATATGGCGAGCCGGATCGAGGAGGCAAATAAAGTGTTCGGCACCGAATTGCTGATTTCCGAATCGGCTCAGGAGAAAATCAAAGGGCTTGCAAAAACCCGAAAACGCAAAGGGGCCACGTTGAAAGGCAAGTCCGGTGTGTATGATCTATATGAGGTGAGCTTAGGCTGAGTCCTATGGGTCGCTAATCAGTTTCACCCCAGCGCGAGTTCTCTCGATAAAATGGTGCGCATGACCTCGGACGTGCCTTCCACAATCTGCAACACCTTGGCCCCCTTGTAATATCTCGAAACCGGATATTCGGCCATATAGCCGTAGCCCCCGTGCATCTGAACGGCATCGGAAGCCACCTTTTCCAGCATTTCGGAGGCAAACAGCTTGGCGGTGGTTGCCTCAAATGTATGCCGTCGACCCTGGTCTTTCAGCCAGGCGGCCTTGAGATACTGGTTTCGGGCCAGTTCAATGCATACGGCCATGTCGGCCAGTTTGAATTGGATGGCCTGAAAGCTTGAAATCGGTTTTCCGAACTGCACCCGTTCAGTGGTGTAGCGAATGGATTCATTGAGACAGGCCTGGGCCGCGCCAACGGCAATGGCGGCAATGCTGATGCGTCCTGTCTCCAAGACAGTGAGGTGCTGGGCGAATCCCTTTGCGGGATCACCCAGGAGGTTCTCTTCGGGGACCCTGCAGTCCTCAAAAATGACTTCATGGGTGGCCGACCCGTGCCACCCGATCTTTTCATACCGTTTTCCCAGAGAAAATCCCGGGGCATCCTTGGGCACGATGAAGGTGGAGATTCGTCCGGGTCCCTGAGCCGCCTTCTTGGTGACGGCGGCTACGAGAATCAGGCTGGCGTTGTCCAGCCCGATGTTGGTGATGAACTGTTTGGTCCCGTTGATGATCCACTCGCCGTCCTGAAGCGCACAACGGGTGCGGATGGATTTGGCGTCCGATCCCGCATCCGGTTCGGTCAATCCGAAAGCACCGATTTTCTCTCCCTTTGAAATGGGGACGAGCCATCTCTCTTTTTGTTCCTCCGTGCCGAACACAGCCAGTTCCTGGGCCACCACGCTGGTGGTGACATCCAAGAGCGCCCCCAGCGTCGGGTCTCCCTTGGAGATCTCCTCGATGCACAAATGCATCCCGACCCAGTCGCCGCCGCTGCCGCCATGGGCCTCGGAAATGGGGATCCCCATCATCCCGAGTTGGGCCATTTGATCTATGATGTCGTAGGGGTACTCACCGGTCCGTTCGATTTCTTCGGCCCGGGGGCTAATGACATCTTTGGCAAACTCCCGGCACATATCCCGGATCATCTGATGCTCTGCCGACAAATCAAAGTCCACTTTCTTGTCTCCTTGATGGGTTCGAAGCCTTTGTTCTGGTCTTGTTTGGGGGCATTATCTTTTCTCCTTTTCTGAGGACCTTGTCAAGGACGTGTGACACGGCCGGGTATATCCGGGACGCCTCACTGGCCCGCGGACCCGCAACATTCAATACGGCGATGTTGTGCCGCTCAATAAAGGCGATGACCCGCCTGGCCGCATCACCCGGCGATACGCTTTCCAGATCCAGGTGGAGATGGGGTCTCCGGTGTTTTTTGGCCATTTCGAGGGTCAGTTCGGACCCCCCTTTGGGTGTGCCAAAAGAGAAAATGAGCGTGCCGTCCGAATCGATAATGTTTTGTTCGGTGCGTCGCCGGTAGCGTCCCGTGGGCATCTCTCTCACCTGATACCGGTCGCTGATTCTGCCGTCCTCAGCCCGCCTTCCCTTGGGCACCCAGCCCCCGTGGGGGATGTTGAAGCGGATGGCCACGTCCAGTGCCGCCCGATCGGCCCCGGTCTGCCCCCCTGAGACGATTTTGGTGGGTCGGTTCCCCCGACGCTTTTGAGTCGATGGGTCGTTTTGCCCCTTTTGGGGTTGAGTGGGCCCGGGTGGGTTCCCGGGTGCGTCAGGAGATTCATAAATCTCAAAATTGAGCAGCTTGCAGGGGAGAGACCCGTTATAGAAATGATAGATTTTCCCGGCACGGACTCCCATGTGTTTGGCCAAATCCGGGTTCGCGGTCAACACACTCACCCGCCACCCCTGGAAGTGTGATTTGAGGCGATCCCCAAAGGCGTGATAGAGATCCTGCAGTGCCCGCTTTCCCCCCATGCGTTTTCCGTAGGGAGGGTTGACCATGAGGAAACCCGGTCTGGGGAGGTCAGGGGGACTCAGGTGTTTGAGATCCCGGCATTCGAAATGCATGAATGAAGAGAGATCCGCCCGGACGGCATTGGCGGCGGCCCGATCCAGTACGCGTTGGTCCCAATCAAAGCCATAGAAAAGCGATTGGTTTTTTTGGACGCCTGCCTCAGCCCGGCGGGTTGCTTCCTCCATGAGGGCGGTGAAGCGTTTGGGGTCGTGTTGTTTCCACCCCAAAAATCCGAAATAGGATCTCGTAAGGCCGGGGGCCCTGTCCAGTGCCATCAGGGCCGCTTCCATGAGCAGGGTGCCTGATCCGCACATGGGATCCAGTATCGAGCGATGTTCATGGGCCAGCTGAGGCCATCCCGCACGAAGCAAGAGTGCAGCGGCCAGATTTTCCTTGAGCGGGGCCTCACCCGCCTGGGTTCGATATCCGCGCCGGTGCAAGCTCTCCCCTGCCAGATCCAGAGATACCCTGGCCTGATCCTTTTTCATGAGCACGTTGATCCGGATGTCCGGCTGTCGGGTGTCCACGTTCGGACGATAGCCGAACCGGTGACTGAACTGGTCCACGACCGCGTCTTTGACCCTGAGGGCGGCGTAATGGGAATGGAACTGATTTGAGCCCACTGAGACGAAATCCACGGCCAACGATCCGTCCGCTTCCAAATGGTCGTTCCAGTCGAGTCGATGGTAAACTTGCTCATAGAGATCATCCGGATCCGCGGCCCGAAGCGTGCCCAAATGGAGAAGGACGCGGTTGGCCAGCCGAGACCAGAGGCAGATGCGGTAGGCGGTTTTCAAGCTCCCCTTAAAATGAACTCCGGCACGGGTTTCCTTGACATCCTCTGCCCCCAGATCCAGGAGTTCCTTTCGGAGGAGTCCCTCGATGGTCTTGGGGCAGGTGGCGAAGAAGGTGCGAATATCGGGCATGAAAATGGTTCCGTGATCACTCGTGACTTCAATGGGTGTAAATGGGTGCAATAACCGGTTGAATAAAGACCTCCCAAAATGGTAGGCTTTGCCCGAAATGTTGACACAGGTGCAGTGCCCCTGTCAATTGTCACGGGAGCCGAGCCGAGCC
>JARRPY010000333.1:0-2158 GCA_037382425.1 Deltaproteobacteria bacterium | reverse complement strand
GGTTGTTGACGGTAACATTTTAGGCGGTTGAAGTGGTGGCGTGACGGTCTCTTTTTAAAACGCCGCTTTAAACATGGGTTTGTGGCCCACGCCACGCCCCCTGGGCACCAAACAACCGGCAAATGGGTGTGCTGCCAAGCGATAGACGCTGTCGCCATCGGCTCTGATGGGGCTGTTCCTTACAGGAGCGCTGTCGATCCAAAAGAGACAGAAGAAATATGGAGGTGCATATGGCGAGACCCTTGGATGGCATTCGCGTGATTGAAATGGCCGGATTGGCACCGTCTCCCTATTGCGGGATGATTCTCGCGGATTTCGGTGCAGATGTGGTGGTGGTGGACCGTATTTCAAAAGGACGGCCGGAAATTCCCAATGTGATGGAACGGAATCCCTTTGACCGGGGAAAACGGTCCGTGCGGGTCAACCTCAAGACCGAAGAAGGGGTGGGGATTGTAAGACAAATGATGGGCCGTGCGGATGTGCTGGTGGAGCCCTACCGACCCGGCGTGATGGAATCATTGGGCTTGGGGCCCGAGGATGCCCACGCCGTCAACCCCGGCCTCATCTATGCACGGCTCACGGGGTGGGGGCAGAAAGGGCCCTATGCCGCTATGGCGGGTCATGACATTGACTACATCGCCCTTTCCGGTGCCCTGTCTCTGTTCAGGCGCAAGGGCGAGCGGCCCCTGCCGCCCTGCAACCTGCTCGGGGATTTCGCCGGCGGCGGTATGTTGTGCGCCATGGGGATCCTGCTGGCCCTCGTGGAGAAGGGGCGTTCGGGCAAAGGCCAGGTGGTGGATGCGGCCATGGTGGACGGTGCCGCCAGTTTTTCGACCCTGTTCCACGGGATGATGGCCCATCACCTCATGACCCCGGAGATCGGAACCAATGTCCTGGATGGCGGGGCACCCTTTTACCAGACCTACGAAACGTCCGATGGTCGATATATGGCGGTCGGTGCCATTGAGGGCCGGTTCTACGCCGAATTCCTGAAAGGGCTGGGGATCGATCCGTCTTCGTTCCCGCACCAGTTTGACATGGCAAAATGGCCGGAGATGATCGATCAAATAAATGAGATTTTCAAGACCAAGACCCGGGACCAATGGGCCGAGATTTTCGAGGGAACCGATGCCTGTGTGGCGCCGATTCTGGATTTGGGCGAGGTGGACCAACATCCTCATAATGTGGAACGGGACTTGATGGTCACCCTGGATAACGTTTCCCAACCGGCCCCGGCTCCCCGGCTGTCCAGAACACCGGGCCTGGCCACGCCGGCCAAGGGAAGGAACGGAGCGGATACCCGGTCCGTCCTGGAAACCCTGGGATATTCCCCAGACGAGATCAGGAAATTCTTCGGTTCGGAGATTGTCGAATAAAAGTGGAATAAAAAAGGAGGCGACGCCATGATCAGTTTGATTGCACGGCTTACCATTAGGGAAGGAAAGGAAGATCAGGCCATTGATTTGATCAAGGGCCTGATGGACCATGTGGTCAAAGAAGAGGGGACCCTTTACTATACGCTGAACCGGAGCAACAAAACACCCGACCAATTGATCATCATGGAACGATACACCGGCAAAGCAGCCCTGGATCATCACTCCCAAACGGATTATTTTCAGCAGTTTAACCGGGAGATAGCCGGCTTGCTGGCCGCGAAACCGGCCATCGAAGTCATGGAAGAGATCCATTCGATTTAGCCTGTCAACACAAATGGCGATGGTTTCCTTAATATTGAGCGTTAATACACATTATACGGGTAAGTAAACAAAATAAATAAATTTTATTGTTGACATATGTTGATTTGCTGCTGTAGCCTGCGTTGGCAGAGTGTGGGTTGGGACATTGGGCAAGATTGAAAAACCCGAGCAGTGGTGATCCATGAAGATCAGCGAGCTTGTCGACAAAACGAATGTTCCCAAGGAAACCATCCATTACTACGTGCGCGAAGGTCTGATCCCGCGGCCCAGAAAAGCGGGCAGAAACGTGGCCAGTTACACGCAAGTGCACGTGGAGCAGATCCTCCTCATCAAACAGATTCAAGACAATTTTTATCTCCCCTTATCCCTCATCAAGAAAATCGTAGAACAACTCAGCCGATCGCCTGAACTCAAGAGCCTCCTGGAACTCAAGAGTGACTATCACAGTCCGGTGGATCAAC
>JARRPY010000332.1:0-3694 GCA_037382425.1 Deltaproteobacteria bacterium | reverse complement strand
GAGGGATCGGATCAGGATGCCTATGACAACGAGAGCATTCACCTGGTGGCCAAGCAGGGAGCGCATGTGATCGGCACGGTGCGGGTGTTCCCGGCGGGAGATGGCAACGGTCACTGGATCGGCGGGCGGCTGGCCGTCAAAAAGGGGCTGAGGTCTTCAGGGGCGGGAGAACTTCTGGTGAGGCATGCGGTCATGTGTGTCAAACAACAGGGCTGCACGCATTTTACCGCCCATATTCAGGCGGAAAACATCCCCTTTTTCGAACAACTCGGCTGGCGCGGCATCGGGCCGGCAAAAACCTATTTCGGCCGGCCCCACCACCTTATGGAAGCGGAGCTGGGCACCTAAACGATTGCGGCGTTGGACCTCTTTGAAGCTCTGCAGTTTCGGCCGTTCGTTGGAGGCTCCGGAGATCTCTTTTTTATAACCTGAATTACACATTCGGTGTGACCCCGCGCAACGCCCCCTGGGCGTGGGGCGGGTTAGAGCCGAACATCTTATGCAGGGAATAAAAAGGGACATCCCCTGGGCCGGACTTCAAAAAGTCAGGCGTTAAAAAAAGGAACGAAAGGAACTTTAACATTGAACATGCCCCTGGCAGAGATCGTAAAGAACACCCGAAACTATCTGGGCCTGGTCCGCAAGCGGCCCATTGAAGAAGCCCATGACAAGCTGCTCCGCCATGGGGTGCCCGGCCCTCAGCTTCCCAATTACGGCGATGATGCGGCGGTCATCCCCTTCGGCGACGAATATCTTCTTTTTGCCACCGACGGCATGATGACCCAACTCCTGGTGAATGAACCCTATGCCGCGGGCAAGGCCTCGGTCATGGTCACGGTCAACGATATCTATTCCATGGGCGGCACCCCCGTGGCCATGGTGAATGTCCTGGCCAGCGGAGATGACGCCCATCGCACCCAGGTGATTGAAGGGATCAGAAAAGGGTGTGAAAAGCTCAATGTTCCCATGGTGGGCGGCCACCTCCACCCGGACGCACCGCCCGAGAGCCCGTCCCTTTCCGTGGCCATCCTGGGCCGGGCCCGCTACCTGTTGAGAAGCCATCTGGCGCGTCCCGGGGACCATCTCATTTTTGCGGCCGATCTCGAGGGCCGCGCCGGATGCACCTCAGTGGTCAGCTGGGATGCCAACTCGGGAAAATCCACATCCGCATTGCTAAAACGCCTTCAAGCCCTCCCCAGCATCGCCGAAAATCAGTGGGCCCATGCCTGCAAGGACGTGAGCAACGCGGGCCTTTTGGGAACCGCGGCCATCATGATGGAAAACTCGGGAAAAGGGGCCGTCATCGACCTTGATGCCATCCCCTGCCCGCCGCAACTCGACCTCTCAAAATGGCTCGTCTCCTTTCAGAGCTTCGGGTTTATCCTGTCCGCTCCACCCCAACACACCCAGGCCATCATCGACCTATTTGAAGACCGAAGCATCACGGCTGCGGTGGTGGGATCGGTGAGAGAAGACCGAAAGGTCTTGCTCCGGTCCGGCTCGGAGACAGAACTGATGTTTGATTTTGAAGCGGATAAGATCACCGGGATCGTCTATCCCTCCGAAGCGGAAGATTGATCCCTGCTCGAAGAGTGGTTTCGCGAAGCCTATGCCCCGGTGGGAGACGCCGAGATCGCTGAGGCAGTTCTTTGGCTGTCTTGTAGTTACTTTTGCGGCCTTGGCCCGGTGAAACCTTTTTTCATTTGTTTCACCAGGGCCACTGTGTTTAGCTCGTAGGACCGGAAGAACGTACTGGGGCGTGCGATTTAGTCGGTCCCCGACGGGGCTGTTTTCGCGGGCTCCGCCCGCCCCGCCCCTTTCTGGGCCGGGAAGAAGCGCGCTTTTTGGTCGGCCGCGGCTTCACCTCGGGAGCCGGTAGTTCCAGGAGCGACGAATCGGGCTGTGTGCACTGCATGGGGCTCCCGAGGTATGCTTCGATGTCGGGGATATAAAAGGAATCCGCCTCGCAGGCAAAGCTCACGGAGATCCCCGTGGCACCGGCACGTCCGGTCCGCCCGATGCGATGCACATAATCCTCGGGGGCCCGGGGAAGCGTGAAATTGATCACGTGACTGATCCCCTCGACATGGAGTCCCCGTGCCGCCACATCCGTGGCCACCAGTACACGGATCTTTCCGTCACGGAAATTCTCTAGAGTCTGGATCCGTTTCTTCTGGGGGACATCCCCGGAAAGCACGGCGCACTCGATGCGGTATTGCCTGAGCCGGTCGGCCAATTTGACGGTCTGGTCCTTTCGGTTGGTAAACACGAGAACCCTTTTCAGGTTCTCTTTTCTGATCAGGTTCAGCAAAAGAGCGAATTTTTCTTCTACCGTTACGATATAGACCATCTGGTTGACCGATTCCGCCACCACGTGATCGGGTTCGATCTCCACATGGACCGGGTCCCGGGTCCATTGCTCTGCCAGCCGCTCCACCTCCGGGGTCACGGTGGCGCTGAAAAACAGGGTCTGTCGTTTTTCCTTGTGCGGTGTGCTGCGGACGATCTTCCGGACATCGGGAATAAACCCCATATCGAGCATTCGATCCGCCTCATCGATGATGAGAATCTCCACCTGATTGAGATGCACCTTCTTTTGTCTTTGAAAGTCGAGCAGACGCCCCGGCGTGGCGATCATGATATCGATGGTCTCTTTTGCCAGAATCTGCTTCTGCTTTTCATAATCGATTCCACCAAAGACCGCCAGAATGCGAAAGTCAGTGTGCTTCCCCATGTCCCGGGCATCCCTTTCGATCTGAAGCACCAATTCCCGGGTGGGCGCGAGGATCAGGACCCGGGGCGTGCCCGGCCTGCGCTTGCCTTCCGGCGGATTTCTCATCATCCGGGTATAGATATCGATCAAAAATGCGGCCGTCTTGCCGGTCCCGGTCTGGGCCTGGCCAGTGGTATCCCTGCCCTCGAGGACCGGGGGGAGGATCTCCGCCTGTATGGGGGTACAGTAGTCAAATCCCTGATCCGAGATGGCGTGCATGATCTCCAAGGGTAGATCCAGGTCGTGAAATCGGACCTTTCCTTCCTCGGCGGGCACGTCGAACCGGGACAGATCCCAGTCGGCATCTGAGGCACGATTCTCCTTCTTCTGCTGAGCCTCTTGGGGTTTTCCTGATCGCGCAGGCTTCTTACTGGATGTTTCCTTTTTTGAATCAGAAAGCTTTTTCGAGGGCTTTTTTCGCGTGGCGGGTTCCGAGTCTTCGGGTTGAGGCGCTAAACCAAAAATTGCTGACAATGAATTTCCTTTCTTTTGCTACGGTCATCATATATGCCAATCCTGAGATAAGCATTTCTAATTTTACACAACATTTACGAAGAAAGATAAACCTTTGTTTGCTGAAAGTCAACCGCCCTGCCCTTTCCTTCGATGGCGACATAAAGACGCCCTCTACATTTTGATGTAGGAGGAATGCCCGATTGAGGAACTATGAAACGAGCGCACAATGACCCGTCCCGAGGAAGAAAAATGGGGCAACATCGCCCTTTTGGTCGTCAGATAACTCCTTATTTTCGGACTCTGGTTCTCCGCCTCCGCGATCCTGCCCCAGATAACCGAAGAATGGCGGCTCAGTAAGGCCGTCCAATCCTGGATGACCATGAGTGTCCAGATAGGCTTTGTGGTGGGGGCCCTCATCATCGCCCTTCTGAACCTGGCCGACCGCGTACCGTCCAATTTCCTGAT
>JARRPY010000331.1:0-5537 GCA_037382425.1 Deltaproteobacteria bacterium | reverse complement strand
CCGGGCGCTTCCTCCCGCCAGTGAACATCCGTGTGTAATGAATGATCTTTGGTTTCATTATCTCTCGGCATCCATTCTAAAGCCATTATGTACTCCTCCTTCAATCGTTTAATTCTGGTTTATTGAAAATGCTCAGCGAGCGCCCGCCGCCCGCGGCGGGGTTAGCGAGCGAACTTAAAAATGGTTAAATTTCCTTACATTTGGGAGATCCCCTGTCCCGCTGAGGCGGGGCTGTAGGGTTCTTCAAATTAATGACCCAAAAAACTCCAGACCTCTGCTAGAAGTCCGGGACCAGCACCACTCGTCTGTCCGGCGCACCGCCATGATGTATTTCATCAAAGGTCTCCCTGATGGTGCTCATGGGTCGGGTCTGGACAAAGGGCTCGATATCCACCTTCTTGGACAGCACCATATCCATGACGGCCGGATAGTACTCCGGCAGGCATGCCCAGGTTCCGATAATCTCCGCATCAAAGGCCATGAGTCTGCTGATGGAGTATTCCACCTTGGCCAGGCCGAAGCCCACCACAATG
Source organism: Deltaproteobacteria bacterium (assembly GCA_037382425.1). GTDB lineage: Bacteria > Desulfobacterota > DSM-4660 > Desulfatiglandales > Desulfatiglandaceae > JAIPDZ01. The sequence continues at coordinate 5,004 of JARRPY010000331.1, read as the reverse complement.
AGCTTTCCGGTGAAACCCAACAGCGCGAGAGCCGTCTCCTGTCCGGGTTTTGATCCGGTTACCTCGAAAATCTTCCATCCAAAGGCTGGAAGTCCCCGTTTTTTACGGATTTCCTTGAATTCTCCGGACACTTCCTTCGGGCCCTTATCCCGGCTGTTGATGAAAAAATCGGCTCCGTAAGACAACATCTTTTTAAGACGGTCCTCAACGATGTCGATGGCGATGACCGTGTTGGCACCCAAGGCCTTGGCCTGCTGCACCAAATACTGTCCCACACCACCGATCCCAATGACAATCACGTTGTCTCCCGGTTCCAATGCCGCCCTTTTGGTGGCCTGATAGGGCGTTGTCCCCGCATCCGCCACCACCGACAGGTGTTCCAGGGGGATGTCTCCGCGGTCTTTGATTTCACACAGATCAATGCTGGGCACAGGGATATGACTCGAAAAACCGCCGTAGATTCCCATGCTGTTTCCAGGCATCTTCTGATTCAGACAACGGTTTCCCCGCCGTGTCTTACAGAGATAACACTGCCTGCAGGGCATCACCGCCGGGATCAGGACCTCTTTTCCAATCCACGCTTCATCTCCGGCCACCACCACCCCTGATATCTCGTGGCCGAGGGTCAAAGGAGGCTTTGAGACGGTTGGGACGCCATCATAAAAATAGCCCAGGTCCGTATGACAGACACCACACCCGGCCACCTCCACCAGAACCTCTCCCTTTTCCAGTTTTGGGACAGGGATCTCTGTTTTTTCCAGTTTGCCCGGTGTTACCTCGCCGGTCTCTCGATCTTTCGATGTGGGCTGAACCATCTGCCATGTCTGTATTTTTTCAGGTACTTTTGTCATCTGGTCCTCCTTCCTTTAAAGGCGGGGGTCGCTAATCACCCGAGCCTGCTAGATCATCCCGTATCCGCCGTCCACACACAGCAGTTGCCCGGTAATGTAGTTGCTCTCGTCAGAACCCAAGAAAACAAAGGCGGGTGAGATATCATCGGCCTCTGCAAAACGTTTGAGGAGTATCCGGTTCATGTAGATCTCTTTGAGTTTGTCGTCGCTTCTGATCTTTTCGGTCATATCGGTGGCCACGATCCCGAGGGAAATCACATTGCAGCAGACATTATACCGGGCAAGTTCCCTGGCAATGGATTTGGTCATGCTGATGATGCCCCCTTTTGCCGCGCTGTAGTTGATTTGGCCCACCGTTCCCACCAAACCGGCCACGGATGACACATTGATGATTTTTCCGCTGTTCTGTTCCTTCATCTGACGGCCGGCCAACTGGGAGCAGAGAAAAGCCCCTTTGAGGTGTATGTCCACCACCTGGTCCCACTGGTCTTCCTCCATCTTGAGCATCATGGCCGGACGGCCGAACCCCGCGTTATTGACCAGGATATCCAGTCTGCCAAAGGCATCAATACCCGCCTTCACCAGAGCCGCCGCATCCGCCTTCTGGGCACCGTCGGCCTTTACGGCGATGGCCTCGCTTCCCATGGACTGAATGGTTTTCACCACCTCGTCTGCGGCCTTCTCATTGGAGGTGTAGTTCACTACCACCTTTGCCCCTTCTTTCGCATACGCCAGGGCGACCGCCTTTCCCACACCTCGACTGCTCCCGGTCACCAGCGCCACTTTGTCTCTAAGTCTCATGCGTTACCCCTTTTCATTGGAATAGTGTACCCATCATTTCTTCAAATTAAGTATAACTACATTATAGCCACATTATAGTTACAGAGCAATCTAAAGAAATCCAGTTTTTGTGTCAAGAAAAATTAGGCCGGGCGTTCACTCGTCCCTGATCCTTTGACAGGGCTTTTGTAGGGATGTATACACTCTTCAAGGGACAGATGTGGGGCCCTGGCCGCAGAAAAAAGGAGCGATCTTTTGAAAAACGGAATTTCGGATGAAACATCGATGACAACACAGGTTTGTTTTGTAAACGGTCGGGTGGTCAATGTCTATTCAGGGGAGATTCTGAAACAGGAGGTGAAAATCTCCGGGGATAGGATTGGCTATGTGGGACCTTCCATCGGGGCTTTAGATGAGGACACGGCATGCATTGACGTCAAAGGGGCATATCTCCTCCCCGGATATTTTGATGCCCACGCCCACGCCGATCTTTTTTACAACCCCTTTTCCTACGCCGATGCCGTCCTCACGAGGGGAACCACCACCCTGTTCAATGATGGGCATGATCTGGCCAATGCGGTAGGGGCCGATCCATTCCTGAAAATTGTCCGTCATTTAGAAGAGTTAGACCTCAGCTTTTATACCGGGGTCCCGGCCGCATCTCCACCATACCCGGGGATTGAAGGGGATGAAATTTGGTCAGAAAAAAATCTCGAACAGGCCTTTGAACGCGAAAACGTCCTTTCCTTAAGCGAAATCACTCCCTACATGAGATTGATCCAGGGGGATGCGGTGTTGAAAAATCGGTTGGCACTGGCCCGGAAGAGAGGAAAGCTGGTGGAGGGCCATACCACCGGCGCGAACCTGGAAAAACTGAATGCCTTGGCAGTGCTCGGGATCACCTCGTGCCATGAATCCCTGACCGCCGAAGATGCCCTAAACCGGCTCAGACTGGGATACTACGTGATGCTCCGGCAAGGCTCCATTCGCCGTGAGTTGCCGCGCCTCGCCGAGGCCGTCCGGCAGATTCAACATTTCGACACCAGCCGGCTCATGCTGGTTACGGACGGCATCTTTCCGGATCATCTGGTCTCTTGGGGCAATATGGATTGGGTTATCACGGAGGCCATTAATAACGGAATCGATCCCATACGGGCCATCCAAATGGCCACCATCAATCCGGCCAGATACTTCAGGTTGGACCGCCACATCGGCGGCATTGCACCGGGTCGATTGGCCCACGTGCTGGTGGTGGATAACCTTGAAAGCCCCACGCCTCGGCTCGTGATGGCAAGGGGAAAAATCGTGGCCCAATCAGGAAAATTACTGGGCACGCCCTCGGGCCCCCCGGCCGACTGCCAAGGGATGGGGAATCGGCCCTTCCAAATCACGGGGATGAGCCCCGGCATGTTCGAAATCCCCTGCCGGGATACCACACAAAACGTCCCGGTAATCCGGCCGCCATCCTGACAAGTCGGGACGGGCGAAAGTTAGGCAGAGGGTTTATCGCGGGTTTCTGCGACGGATTGGGGGCAATTGCATCCACCATTGCCCACGAAACCCATGGCCTTCTCGTCTTGGGACAAAGCCCCCCGGACATGGCTCGGGCCGCGAACCGGGTCCTCGAGATGGACGGCGGTATTTCACTCGTACACCATGGCGATACCCGTGCCGAGATCGCTTTTCCTATGGGTGGCATCTGTTCTCTGAAACCGGTTCGCGAGCTGGCAGAAGAGATAAGACACCTTCACCGGGTATTGCTGGAATTGGGCTGCAGCCTCCAGTATCCCTTATGGACCATGGGCTTTCTCTCATTTACCTCGGTCCTCAAGGCACGCATTACATACGAAGGGGTATTCGATATCAAGGCGGGTCAGATCATATTCCCCTGAATAAAAATTCTTATTCTGTGAAGCACAAAGCCGCTGGGTCTGGTTTTTGGGATTGTGGTTGCCTTGACGATGGGCTATAATCGACAATGAACATGGCCCTCTTATTGATGGAAATATTGAGACCATAGACCCGCGCCCGCGTGATCACATGAAACTCATCGTCCAAATACCCTGCTATAATGAGGCGGAAACACTTCCGGCAACGGTGAAGGACATCCCGCGCCACATCGAGGGAATCGATAAGGTTGAGGTACTCGTTGTCGATGACGGCAGTACGGACGGAACCCTGGCCATTGCCGAAAAGATCGGTGTGGATCATGTGGTCAGAAACATAAAAAATAAGGGTCTCGCCACCACATTTTTCATCGGTTTGAACGCAAGCCTGGAATTGGGTGCGGACATCATCGTCAACACGGACGGAGACAACCAGTATAAAGGGCAGGATATCCCCAAATTGATCTCGCCGATTCTGGAAGGAGTGGCCGATGTGGTCGTGGGCGACCGGAACACTGACACACTTCGGCACTTCAGCGGATCCAAGCGAAAACTTCAGAAGTTGGGAAGCTTTGTTGTTCGTCTTCTGTCGGATACGGACGTCATTGACGCCGTCAGCGGATTCAGGGCGTTCAGCCGGAAAGCGGCCATGCACACCAACATCGTCAGCGATTTCTCTTATACCATCGAAACCATCATTCAAAGCAGCAATAAACGGATGGTCATTGCCAATGTGCCCGTTGGAACCAATCCCGTCACGCGTGAATCCAGGCTTTTCACCAGCACACCACGGTTCATCGCTCGATCAATGGCCACCATGATCCGGTCTTTCACCATGTACAGGCCCCTTCGCGTTTTTCTGTATATCGGCCTCTTCTTGATTTTGGGGGGCCTGATCCCCTCCATAAGATTCCTGATCTATTACATGGCTGGAGAAAGTGACGGGCACATACAATCGCTTATTTTGGCCGCCATACTGTTCATCACGGGATTCCAGGTGTTGATGATCGGGTTGTTGGCGGATATCATCTCTCTCAATCGAAGGCTCATGGAAGAAACCCTCTTTCGGGTCAAACGAATCGAACTCGATCACCTGAGCCCCACATACGAGCCATGAGAATCGCCCTGATCGGTCCCACCTATCCATTCCGCGGTGGGATATCTCACTATACCACGCTACTGTTCAGGCACCTCAAGAAGCGACACGATACCCTATTTATTTCTTTCAGAAGACAATACCCCAAAATCCTCTTCCCCGGGAGAAGCGATATTGATCCGAGCAGGGAAAGACTCCGTGAACCCGGATCACTTCCACTGATCGATTCAATCAATCCTTTCACCTGGTTGAACGCCGCTTTCCGTATCATAAGGTACAGGGCGGATTTGGTCATCCTGCCTTGGTGGGTTTCGTTCTGGGCACCCCAGTTCTGGACGATTTCGTCCGTGGCACGGCTTTTGAGCCAAGCCAAGATTCTTTATCTCTGCCA
>JARRPY010000330.1:0-6588 GCA_037382425.1 Deltaproteobacteria bacterium | reverse complement strand
CGGTCTCCGCCAAATCATCCGGGGTGTATACCGGCTTTATATCGATTCCGGATTGCAGGGTGACCTTTTGGATGGCATCCTTTTCATCTTTAATGTACGTCGCTACGCCCATGTCCGCCTCTCTGGTTCATTGAATGTGCCGATTAACCCCTCGCCTTTTCGCGGATAACTCAATGCTTCACATTGTCCCGTATGAATTGCACAATCTGATCAAAGTAGGACCCCCCCGGGAAAATGCCGGCCACACCCATTTCCTGAAGTACCGGGATGTCCCGGTTTGGAATCACGCCGCCGACGACAACCAGTTTGTCATCGATCCCCTTTTCTTTTAACATACCCACCAGTTTCTTACAAATGGGGACGTGCGCCCCGGACATGATGGACAAACCGATGCCGTCCACGTCTTCCTGTACCGCCTGGTTGACGATGCTGGCCACGGTTTGGTGAAGACCGGTATAAATAACTTCCATACCGGCTTCTTTTAGGGCATGCGCCACCACCTTTGCCCCGCGATCATGACCGTCCAGTCCCGGCTTCGCCAGGAGCATCCGTATTTTTCTGCTTCCCATAGCTCAACGACTCCTAATGACTTTGCACATCAAACTGTTTCAAAACGATGTCCTGACCTCTTAAAATATGTTCCCTGACCAATCTTTCCACGCCGTCCGCGTCTCTGGCTTTGATGGCTTTCAGCATGAGCCGGTGATCCTCGTTGCTCAGCCGCGCCATCTCATCAATTTTGAGAATCATGAGTCTGAAACGATAAATCTGGTCTCTCAGATCGTTAATCATCCGGATCAGTCTCGGACTGCGGCCGAGGCCGTAGAGGAGATCGTGAAATTCCGTGTTGATCTTCGGTAAGGCCGCCAATTCCCCTCTTTCCAGGCACGTCTCATAGGCGATCAGTTTCTGTTCAATGGCCTCAAGGTCGCCTTTAAGATACCGAATGGCTGCCAACCGCGCGGCATAACTTTCCAGGACACTCCGAATCCCGAAGGTTTCTTCAATGTCGGCCCGGCTCAACCCCTTTATGAAAAATCCCCCTTTGGGATCGTGGCGCAACAGGCCCTCTCTCTCCAGTTTGTGGATGGCTTCCCTGACCGGAGTTCGGCTGATGCCCAAGGCGCTTGCCACACGACTTTCCACCACACGGCTCCCCGGCGCCAGGGTTCCCTTCAAAATGGCCTGCTTCAGTTTGTCGTGGACGGACTGGCCCAGCGACCGCCTCGGGGGGAGCGAATGGAGTCCATCAACCCCCCGGCCTTCAATCCTGTCTGCTTCGAGCATACCCCTTCAGGGACCCCTTTCCCTTAGATACCGAATTGCCTCGCGATGGTGGTCTGCAACACCTCATGGGTGCCCCCGCCATAGAGCAGAAACCGGTTGTCACGGTAATATCGCTGTATTGCATATTCCATGGAATAGCCGTAGGCCCCGAAAATGCGAGTGGCCTCATCGCAGGCCTTACAGACGGATTCCACCGTGAAATACTTGGCCATGGACGCCTCGTTGAGGCATTCGATCTTATTATCAATCAAGTGGGTTACTCTGTAGGCCATGAGTCGTCCGGCCTCCAAATTGACGGCCATGTTGGCGATCTTTGCCTGAATGAGCTGGTATTTTCCGATGGGTTTGCCGAACTGTGACCGCTCCTTGCAATATTGAATGGAATCATCCATGGCGGCGCGGTGCAGTCCGAGGGCCAGGCAGGCCGTCATGATTCGAATCTCAGAAAGGATGGTCAGAAGCACTTTCAACCCCTTGCCCAACTCGCCCAGCATGTATTCGGAGGGGACATGGCAGTTGTTGAAATAGATTTCAGATAGAGACGATGTCCGTGTACCGAGGGTTTCAAACTTCTTGCTGTGGGAAAACCCCGGCGTATCACTGGGAACGAAAACAAACATGAGACCCTTCAGTTTCTTGGCCGGATCCGTCTGGCACAAGACGGTATGAAAATCCCCATAAGGTCCGCTGGTGGCCCATGTCTTCATCCCGTTCACCACCCATCCGTCCTTTGCCCGGGTCGCAGCAGTCCTCACCGCACCCAGATCGGACCCTGCCTCTGGTTCTGTTAACTGAAAGGCACCGATCTTCTCCCCTTTAAGCGCCGGCCGGAGATACCGCTCGTGCATCTCCTTGGTTCCATAGAGATAGAGGCCGTTGGTCGCCATCAGGCATTGCATGGCCGTGGTGGCGGCGAGGCTCAGAAGCCCCCTTGCCAGTTCCTCCACGGCGATACAGAAAAGGGTGGTATTGCCGTTCGACCCCCCCACTTTCTTGGGGTAGCGGATACCCAAAATGCCCATATCGGCGAGTTTCTTGAACAGGAAAAAAGGGAATTCTCCCTTTTCATCCACCTCCCTGGCCACGGGTATGACCTCATGGTTTACAAACCTGGCCATGATTTGGCGATGGAGCTTTTCGATATCTGAACGTATCATGGTCCTCTCCCTATGTGCTCTTTTGCTTTGAAACCGCCCGGGTCAATTCCGGAACCACTTGATGGAGGTCCCCCACAATGCCCCAATCCGCCACCTCGAAAATCGGCGCCCGTGGGTCCTTGTTGATGGCGATAATATACCTCGAACCCATTATCCCCGCACGATGCTGGATGGCCCCTGAAATGCCGCATGCGCTATAGATCTCCGGCCTCACGGTCTGACCCGTCTGCCCGATCTGCCTTTCCACCGGCAGCCATCCTTCTTCCACGATGATCCTTGTCCCGGCCACTTCACCGCCGAAGGCCTTGGCCAAGGAAAAGAGGGCCTTCATCCCCTGCTCACCACCGACGCCTCTCCCGCCGGCCACGATAACCTTGGCATCGTTTAGATCGACCCCCTTTTTCTTTTCCTTGAACTGCTCGACGACCTTTGTTCCGATCTCCTTTTCGGTCAGGGAAACCTTATATTTTATCAGATTTCCCTTGGCGGTCCTCTTTTTGACCGCCTCCATGACGCCGGGACGAACAGTGGCCATCTGGGGTCTGGAATACCGGTTGGCAATGGTGGCCATGACATTTCCGCCAAAGGCAGGACGCGTCTGTAGAAGAATCCCTTCCTCCGGATCGATACCGAGTTCCGTACAATCCGCGGTCAACCCGACGCCCACCCGCCTGGACAGACGGGGCGCCAGGTCCCGCCCGATGTGGGTCGCCCCCATCAGGAGAACATTGGGTTTGAATTCCCTCACCAGCGCTTCCATCACTTTCGTATAAGAGAGGGTCCGGTATTCCCTGAGCGCCTTGTGCTGGGTGAGGTAAACATTGTCCGCCCCATGGTCGAAAAGGGCTTCCGTCAGATCCGAGACCTGATACCCCATGAGGACGGCGGAGACTTCCTGATGAAGGTCTTGGGCAAGAAGTTGGGCCTTACCGAGAAGTTCAAAAGAAACAGGGCTCAGGGTTCCCCCCCGCTGCTCCGCAAAGACCCATACGCCTTTACGATCACCAAAATCGGGTATGCTTCGAGGCGCTGCATCCGTTTGGATGGCCTTCTGCTTGCAGGCTTCAATACATGCACCGCAGGAAGTACAATGGGCTAAGATCTCGGCCTTACCGTCTGTAACTTCCACGGCCCCGTAAGGGCAGGCCTTGACACAGCGTTTACAGCCGTTACAGAGATCGCTTTCAATCCATACGGTGTTTTGCTTTGATAAGTGGGGGGCCCAAAAGCGCGTGTCCCCTGTGCGCCATGGGCCAATCGGATAGATGGAATAAACAGAATGACTCACCTGGTTGAGGGTGCAGAGGAGGGATTTTATAAACTGAACCAAGGTCAAAGTCCGTGCTCGATAAATAGGGTATGCAAAATATGGATTTGTTATGATGACGCCGTAATTGTGTACTGTATACACCTCACCCTGTCAAGCGCTTTCTTGGCTCATGCGGCTCGAACAAAGAAGTTCCTTTCCCGTATCAAATGGGACCGCTCTGTTTGAAAAATTAGGGGTGTTTCCGGGTGTAAAACGATCGAACGGAGACTCACCGCGTCATCGGGTGCGTCTCCGTTCAAGGTTGTGAAAGAAAGGTGAGAAACCTTATGATTTTGAGGCCAATTCCTTGAGGATCTCCGCGTTTTTTTGTACACGGGCTAAATTCTTCTTCAAGTTTTTTTGATTTGGTTTGGCTTTTCTAACCCGTATGGCCGTCGTCCTTTTTCTATTTGAACCCATTGTTATCTCCATTTATTTGAATCAGTCAAAACATAAATATATACTCTTTTCTCTTTTATTCTGTCAAGCGAAATCGAGGGCAGTTCGCTAAGGGGCGTTCGAATTCATCACCAACTCATGCCCGAGCGCCCCTTGTGTTTAAAAGCTTCTAGCCCGGCCTGAAGACGAGGAGCCAGGCATGAGCGATCAATACACTGATGATCATGAACGGAAAGGCCGTTTTCATAAACCCCCCGAAACTGATCCGATACCCCCGAGCCTCGGCGATGCCCATGGTCACCACATTGGCCGACGCGCCGATGATGGTGCCGTTCCCGCCGAAACAGGCACCGAGCGCCAGGGCCCACCACAGGGTGTTCTCCGCGCCCGGTATGACCCCGCTTAAATAGGCCACAATAGGGAGCATGGTCGCCGTGAAGGGGATGTTGTCCACAAAGGCGGACATGATGGCGGCCACCCACAGGATCAGGCTGCATGCGGCAACAAAGTTGCCGGCGGAGAGTTCCAGTATCCAGTCCGCAATCAAGGCCAGAAGGCCGCTCGATTCCACGGCACCCACGATGATGAAGAGAAAGATAAAGAACATGAGTGTGGGCCACTCGATATCCTTCTCTATCAATTCAATCAGGTCCACTTTGTCCGTCAAAATGGCGATGGTCAAGAGGACGGCAGCACCCATGAGCGCGGCCACACTCACCTCCATGTGCCAGTATCCATGGCTGAGGAACAGAAAAATCGCGAATGCCAGGACCCCGAGTCCATAGGCCAGGAGCCTGGGGTCCGTGATTCGGTATTTTTCTTTTAACACCTGGACGTACTCGGCCACGTTTTCCACTTTACCGGCGGCATAGCCCCTTCCCCAGACCAGTTTGCTATATATAATGAGCATGACAATACACACCCCGCAGATGGCGGCGAGGGCAATGACGAAGTCCATGAAGGTCAATCCGGCATATGAGCCGATCATGATGTTGGGGGGGTCGCCGATAAGGGTCGCAGTGCCTCCCACATTGGAGGCCAGCACCAGCGGAATGAGGAGGTGAAGCGGATTGATGGACAGCGAGATGCAAATCTCTATGGCCACCCCGGTCAACAGAAGCATGGTGGTTACATTATCCAGAAAAGAAGAGGAAACGGCCGTAAAGATCATTAAATAGACCGCCAAGACGAACACCTTGCCCCCGGCCAGTTTATACGAAATATAGGCGCACCACTGGAACACGCCGGTGTGTTTCAAGACGCCCACAATGATCATCATGCCCATGAGCAGGAAGATCACGTTCATGTCAATGGAGCCGATGGCGCTGTCAAAGGAAATGATGTGATACTCAGGGAGGATGGTCCCCAACGTGTAGGAAATGGCCAACATGAGTGCCGCGCCGAGCATGGCGGCGATGGTTCTGTGAAGCAGTTCAAATGCAATGAGCACATAGGCCAGGATAAAAACCACCGTGGAGATCCAGAAGGCCGGGCCCAATATCCGGTTCATTTGGATGTCTTCACTGATGTGGTACTGGGCACCCTTTTGTGCCATATCATCCCCCTTAAACGTCATCACCAGGGGGTCAAAGCTGGCCTTATGGGCTTCTACGGTGACAGTGGCGGCGTCGATTTCGCCCTTTTTAAGCTGAAATCGGGAGACATAGTGCCCCGTGTGCCCGGTGACCACATGATCCACCAGTTGACCATTTACCAGAACGCTGATTTCGGCCTCGTTGATGGACTCTCCATGATTGTCAATAACGGTTCCGGATATGTTTACCGTGTCCCCGTCGGGAATGACGGGTTTTGGGGGAGCACTTTTAGCCCCGTGACCGGCCAGGACGGGCGAACCCGTTAAAATGGCCATCAATAAGGCGACTGAGATGAACAGGTATTTAGCAGGTTTCATGGATGGTTGTCCCTCCTGATCATTTAGCTGTGCCGAAAGGCGAGGCATATCCGTCGTTGTGAATCATATCACACAGCTGACACGATCCTTCTCGGCCGCGTCGATTCTTAGCAGAAGTACTTTCGACGTGTCAAGAAAAAGCTCTCCCCAATTTAGGTTCATTGACACGACTTGAAAAGCCGTGCTAAATGGCAGAAGAAATGGCCGAGCAAACCTATCTCATAAAGTCGCTCCATGTCCAAAACGGGATTATGCTCTTCTCCCTGGGCCTGGTCCTTCTCTTTTTTGTGTGGGCACTCGTTAAAAAGCGCCCGAAACACGCCATTGCCTCCCTGATTTGGGTCGGGATTGTCTTTTGGTTTTTCAACAGCGCGTATTTCGGGTTTAGTGCAATAACGGTGGGACCGGCGGGCATAACCCTGAACTACGGAATCCTCTCCTTCAGGAACGATCACTTTCCCATCGATTCTCCATGGCGCATCAAGACGGACTTCTCTGACATCAGAAAGCTCAAACGCGTCTAT
>JARRPY010000329.1:0-3702 GCA_037382425.1 Deltaproteobacteria bacterium | reverse complement strand
TCGTCGTCAGACGGTCCTCTCCACCGGCCAATGGATGGCTCCTGAAACCCCCGGGCTCAGTGTCTGCGATGGCGATCTCTACGACCCTTTAAAAACCCTTTTTTTCAAGGGCTGTCATCGGAGGATCCGGGTGAGGATGATTCGGATATGGTTTTGGGATTTTTCTCCTCCACCCAGTCAGCTGTCTTTTCTCCATCTCCCCTCACCGGAGCGGGCCAGGCAGATCCGGATCACCCGGGCCCTGGACCGTATCCTGGACCGGTATGGGGAAGGGGTGGTCTGTGTGAGGCATAAGGTATGAGATGAAGGCGTGAGGCTCAAAGCGCGAGGCGGCAGGATTTTGGGATACAGAGACACCGGGACTTGGGGACGAAGGGACTTAGAGACGAAGAGATGGAGGGACATGGGAATGAAAATCCGGACACATAAGGATTTGGAGACATATCAAATGGCTTTTAAGTCGGCTATGGAGATATTTGAACTGTCTAAGAAATTTCCTAAAGACGAAAAATTCTCTCTTACCGATCAGATAAGACGATCATCCCGTTCAGTTTGCGCAAATTTGGCGGAAGCTTTTAGAAAAAGGCGATACCCAAAGTCCTTTGCAGCAAAATTGTCTGATTCCGAAGGAGAGGCAGCGGAAACCCAGGTATGGCTTGATTTTTCCCTGGCCTGTAAATATGTGGACGATGGAACCTACCATAAATTGTTTGAAGATTACGAGCGAATTATAGGCAAACTTGTGAACATGGCCCTACACCCTGAAAAATGGCGCTATTAAGGCTATTAAGTTTGATCTCTCGGTCTCTGAGTCACTTTGTCTCTTAGTCAAAGGAGCAGGCACAGGGACGGAGGGACTTAGAGATTGAGGGTGTGTCATCCATGCCGTTTGTTCACTTAAACGTCCATTCCCACTACTCCAAAGGGTGGGGTGTGGGGACCATTGACGACCTCCTTCACACGGCCAGGAGCCTGGGACTGGATCGGTTAGCCCTTACCGACACCAATGGGCTCTATGGGATGGCCCCCTTCGTCCAAAAGGCCCGGGAAATGGGGATCCGGCCGATGGTGGGGAGCGAACTTACGGCTGATGGCCGACGGGCCGTGGTCGTGGTCAAGACCCAACCAGGGTATGCCCGCCTCTGCCGCCTCCTCTCCGCCCGCCACTGTGATGCCGGGTTTGATCTGGTGAAGGCCCTCAGGGAGATGCGGGAGGGGCTCATCATATTTTCGGATGATGTCCCCCTGTTGAAGGCCTTGAAGCGGGATTCCGCTACCGATCTGTATGTGGAGATGTCGCCCGGGTATCAGATGGCGACATGTTACGCCTTTTCCCGGAAGAGCGGGATTCCCCCCCTGGCCACCCAGAGGGTCTATCTGCTGGATGAATCCCAATTTCCCCTCCATCGTATCCTGAGGGCCGTTTCCCTGAACACCAAGCTGTCCAGACTAAGGGGGGAAGATACCTGCAGATCCCATGACGTGTTAATGCCCCTGGATCGGATGATCGACCAATTTCCCCATGCGCCGGAAGCGCTGCGCAATACCGTCAAGGTGGCGGATGCCGCGTTTGCGGACTGGGATTTTGACCGGACCGTCTTCCCCCGTTTTGAAGAGATGGATGATGATGCGGCCTTTGACCGCCTCTACCAGAAGACCCTGGCGGGATGCCGGGCGCGATACGGAGCCATTTCCCCGGATGTCAGGAAACGGGTGGACCACGAGATGCGGATTATCCGGGCCAAAAAGTTTGCCCACTATTTCCTGGTGGTGGACCATATCACGAAGAAGGCCCGAAGGTCGTGCGGCCGGGGGAGTGCCGCAGCCTCCATTGTGGCCTATGCCCTGGGGATTACCCATGTGGACCCCATCAAACACCGGCTCTTTTTTGAGCGGTTTCTGAATCCCCAGCGGATGGACCCACCGGATATCGATATCGATTTCGCATGGGATGAACGGGATCAGATCATTGATGCCCTCTTTGCGGCATATGGCAACCGCCGGACCGCCATGGTGGCTAACCACAACTGTTTCGGGGCGAGAGCGGCCATTCGGGCCGTGGCCAAGGTCTTCGGATTGACCGATCAGGAGATCGGACAGGTTACCGATCACATCCGATTCAGGCAGCGGCTGGGACCGGACGGTCGGGGACTCGCCCAACACCCCGAGATGAGGGGGGTCCCATTCAAAAAGCCGTGGGATGAGATCCTGGCAGCGGCCGCCCGGCTTGAACACCATTTCAATCATCTCTCCACCCACTGCGGCGGCGTGGTGGTGGTACCGGATGACATCCGACGATACTGCCCTGTGGAGATCTCCAATCAAGGCCTTCAAGTGCTTCAGTGGGAAAAGGATTCTGTTGAGGCATCCGGTCTGGTCAAGATCGATATCCTGGGCAACCGGAGCCTGGCCGTGATCCGGGATGCGCTCAGTCAGGTGGAAAAAAATCATGGGACCCGTATCGAGTATGCGAACCTCAATCCCTTAAGTGATCCGGACACCGTGCGGATTTTTTATGAAGGCGATACGTTCGGGATATTTTATTTTGAGAGCCCGGCCACCCGCCAAGTCCTGACCCAGGTGGGGTCCGGGTTTTCCTTTGAGGAGTACCTGGGCCAGGATCATTTTTCCCTGAACGTGATCGTCACCTCCATCATCCGGCCGGCCTCCAATCCGCACATTCACGACTGGGTATCCCGGCTCCGGGGGGCGCCCTGGCGACCAGCCCACCCCCTGTTGGAACCGGTCCTGAGAGAGACGCTGGGGGTGATGGTATTTCAAGAGCAGTTGAGCCAGGCCGCCATTCATCTGGCCGGGTTTGATCCGGCCGAGGCCGATATCCTCAGAAAAACGGTCAGTAAAAAGGACAAGGAGAAGAAACTGAGGGATTTCCATGCGCGCTTTGTCCATGGGGCCCGTTCACGAGGGGTCTCCTTGAAGGTCATCGAGAAGGTCTGGGAGATGATGATGGGATTTGACGGATACAGTTTCTGCAAACCCCATTCGGCCAGTTACACCCTGGTGGCGTATAAATCCGCCTATCTGAGGGCCCATTACCCGGCCGAATTCATGGCCGCGGTGATCTCCAACGGCGGCGGGTATTACTCGACGCTCAGTTATATCTCGGAGGCGAGACGGATGGGACTCGGGGTCCTCCCCCCGCATGTCAATGAAAGTGAAATTCCCTATACTGGCAAAGGAAGTCGGATTCGGATGGGATTTATGCAGTTGAAGGGGCTTTCGCAGGAGGGACAAGCGGCCATCATCCATGAGCGCACCCGAAACGGCCCCTTTCATTCCTTCCAGGTGTTTTTAAAACGGATGGGCCCTCATCTTTGCCTGAAGGACGTCAAGGCCTTGATCAAGGGGGGGTGTTTCGATTCTCTCCACCGGGCCGACCAACGGGCGGAACTCATGTGGGCGGGGCTCGCATTTTTCGGTGGCCGGAATGCACAGCGGCCGGCCGGTCTCTTTGACGGATCTGATGCGTCTGAGCCGGCGACATATGGGTCTGATCATATCCCCACCTCCCAAGCGTCGTACCGCCATTCGTCCGCCAGACTGGCCCCCTATCCGCCATCGCTCTTGTTAAAACAGGAGATGGAGAGCTTCGGCTTTGTGCTGTCGGTCCACCCGTTGGCGCTCTACGATCGTTCGTTGAAGACGATTCCCCATATCCGGGCGACGGATCTTGGCCGTCAC
>JARRPY010000328.1:0-3722 GCA_037382425.1 Deltaproteobacteria bacterium | reverse complement strand
GTCTCCATGACCTTGGCTTCCTCTACGGTAATCACACCTTCCTTGCCCACCTTTTCCATGGCATCGGCGATAATGTCCCCGAAGGTGCGGTCGTTGTTTGCCGATATGGTACCGACTTGAGAGATTTCTTTTCTGTCTTTTGTGGGTTTGGACATCTTTTTCAGTTCTTCAACCAACATATCAACGGCCTTGTCAATGCCCCGCTTGATGGGCATGGGGTTGCCGCCCGCTGCCAAAAGCTTAACTCCTTCGCGGTAGATGGCCTGTGCCAGGATTGTCGCCGTGGTGGTGCCGTCCCCGGC
Source organism: Deltaproteobacteria bacterium (assembly GCA_037382425.1). Lineage (GTDB taxonomy): Bacteria > Desulfobacterota > DSM-4660 > Desulfatiglandales > Desulfatiglandaceae > JAIPDZ01. Next base: position 3,420 of record JARRPY010000328.1, on the reverse strand, counting down.
GACGTCGGATGTCCGGGAAGCCACTTCCTTGACCATCTGTGCACCTATGTTTTCAAACTTGTCTTCCAGTTCAATCTCCTTGGCAACGGTCACCCCGTCCTTGCTGATCTTGGGGGAACCCCAGGATTTTTCAATGAGGACATTTCGGCCTTTCGGCCCGAGGGTCACCTTCACCGCGTCGGCCAGGATGTCCACACCTCTCAGCATCCTCTCTCTTGCCTTTGCGCCATAGTTAATCTCTTTTGCTGCCATTGCTTAAGACCTCCTTCAATCACTTTCCATGATACCCAGGATATCATCCTCTCTCATAATGAGATGTTCCACCCCATCGACCTTGATTTCATTTCCCGCATATTTGCCGAAAAGTATACGATCGCCTTTCTTGACTTCCAGGGGAATCCGTTTTCCGTTTTCATCCCATTTTCCGGGACCGGCCGCTACGACCTTTCCTTCTTGTGGTTTTTCCTTGGCCGTATCCGGAATGACGATCCCGCCGGCGGTCTTCTTCTTCTCCTCAATTCCGACAACAAGCACCCTGTCGCTTAATGGCCTTATTTTCATGATTATCCTCCGATCTGCAATGGTTATGGGAAACTGAACTGGGTACGGCACTATTCCGCAGGGGTTTTCCCCAGCATCTTTCTCAGTTCCTCCCCCTGCACAACTTCCTTCTGGGAAACGAGTTTGGCCAGGTCATCCAAAATAGTGCGGTGAGCGCTCAGGATTCCTTGCACCCTTTGATGCGCCTGCTCGATCACCAGGGAAATTTCTTCATCTATCTGGCCGGCTTTCTCTTCACTGTAGGTTTTACCGGGAGCAAAACTTTCCGGGAGGAACAGAGGCTGACGAGCGCGCTCATAGGTCACCAATCCCATGCGATCGCTCATGCCGTATTCCGTGACCATGGACCGGGCAATGTCCGTAGCCCGCTGCAGGTCGTTTTGCGCCCCTGTGGAGATTTCTCCGAAAACCAGTTCCTCCGCCACCCTGCCTCCTAAAAGAACGGCCAGCCTGTCCAGCAGCTCCGAACGGGTCATCAGGTAGCGATCCTCCGTGGGTTGCTGCTGGGTATATCCGAGCGCCGCGATCCCTCGGGGAATAATGGAGATTTTGTGCACTGGGTCGGCATGATCCACAGACTCGGCGACAATCGCGTGTCCGGACTCATGAAAGGCGACTATTTCCTTCTCCTGGGCATTCATCACCCGGTTCTTTTTCTCCAGACCCCCAACCACTCGGTCTATTGCGTCGTCGAACTCAGCTGGCCCGACCGTTTCCTTGTTTTTCCGGGCAGCCAGCAGGGCTGCCTCATTGATGAGGTTGGCCAGATCGGCTCCCACAAAGCCGGGGGTACGTCCTGCGACCTTGCGGAGATCCACATCGGGGGCTAGGAGAACATTCTTGGAATGGATTTTCAGGACGGCTTCCCGCCCGTTGATATCCGGCCGGTCTACCAGGACCTGCCGATCAAAACGCCCAGGGCGCATCAAGGCAGGATCCAGAATTTCCGGACGGTTGGTGGCGGCCATGATGATGACCCCTTTGTTCGTCTCGAATCCATCCATCTCAACCAGGAGCTGGTTAAGCGTCTGCTCTCGTTCATCATGCCCACCCATAACATTCATTCCCCGGGCTTTCCCCAGCGCGTCCAGTTCATCAATGAAGATGATGCAGGGGGCCTGGCTCGCGGCCTGGGCAAAAAGATCGCGGACACGGGCGGCTCCCACACCCACGAACATCTCCACAAACTCAGATCCGCTGATGCTGAAGAAAGGGACTTTTGCCTCCCCGGCCACAGCCCTTGCCAGAAGGGTTTTGCCGGTCCCGGGAAGGCCGACCAGAAGGACCCCTTTAGGAATTCTCCCTCCCAGTTTCTGGAATTTCCCCGGATTACTCAGAAATTCAACCAGCTCCTGAAGCTCTTCTTTGGACTCATCGATCCCGGCCACATCGACGAAAGTGACCTTAGTCTCATTCTCGGCAAACATCTTCGCTTTACTTTTGCTAAAAGACATAACCCCCATCCCCGGCCCCATCTTCTTCATGGCGAATCGCCAGATGAAGAAGAAAATGGCGATAGGGATGACCCAGGAAAGAATGCTGCTCAGGAATTTACTCTCATAATGTCCTGAGTAACTGACCTTGTGTTCATCCAGATCCTTCACCAGGCTGGGATCATCCACCCGAAGGGTCGTAAACTTTTTGCCCGGCGTTCCCTTCAGCGTTCCATTGATATTTTCCGGGCCGATGATCAATTTATCCAACTGGTCTTGAGCAATGTATTGCTTAAATTGGCTGTAGGGGATCGTTTCCACTTTTGAAGAAAAATAGTATTGCTGCAGGTAGGAGAACAAAAGGAAGGCCAGCAGGATATACCAGATGCTGAAACGAGCCTTCGGGGGCAAGGCATCCCTCTTTTTCTGGGGGTCTCCGGGACCGAACATTGAACGAAGCTTATCTATGAAATGATCCCCCGGTTCATTATTTTCATTCAGTGGCATTATCTTTTTCCTTTTTGTTCAACCGATTCAAATGGACATACTTACGCATCGCCGCAATCATCTCGCCCCCTTCTTCCTAACTCAGACAAACATTTTCGGAATCCGCGGAATCCTTACCCCTACGCTTACCTGATCTCTTTCTCTGGGCGCCAGCGCTCCTTGGATTGTCCTTTGAAGATCTTCCAGTGAAAAGGGTTTGAATATGACTGAGTCAACAGAAGCACTTTCCAGCTTCTTCCTATCTGTCTTCAGAAAGATTAATGGTTAAAGCTTCTGTCTTTTTACTCCACTTTGACCTCGATGACTCTCGGTTTTGCCTTCTCAGTCTTCTGAATATGGAGATTCAGCATGCCGTCCTTGAAGGAAGCCTTGATTTTGGTTTCATCCACATTGTCAGGCAACGTAAAGCTACGGGTGAAGCTCCCGTAGTATCTCTCGACTCGATGGAACTTTTTCCCCTTCTCTTCTTTTTCCTGTTTTCTCTCTCCCCGAATCGTCAGGACACCATTGTCCACAGTAATTTTGACATCATCCTTATTGACCTCAGGAATCTCCGCCTTGATTATGAATGCCTTGTCGGTCTCAACTATGTCTACCCTGGGAATCCAGTCGCCTTTGATTCTCGCGTCAGTTTGCGCCACCGCTCTCGTATAGCGGTGAAACATGTCCTCAATCTCTCGCCACGGATCCCATCTCACTAGTGGCATAATGCACCTCCCTATTTGCGGGATTTGGTTTACCCCAATGAACAGTCTCGCATTCAGGCCATCGGGAATTCGGTTGTTCTTTCTGCAGCCCCAACCACCTTTTTCACAACTCAAAAAACTCTATATTGTTAAAGGTAACCCGCATATCAATTACCTTTCATAGCCAACTCATTTTTTGATAAAACGATCAAGTTCATCGGCACATGCTCGGC